>CAYXEY010000170.1:0-9395 GCA_964464105.1 uncultured Planctomycetaceae bacterium | reverse complement strand
CTTGGATTGATATGCCGCCAGGGCCTTTCCGATATTGACGAAAACCGTATTAACCGCGGTTTGATCCGGCTCGGTCATCGCCCGCCAGCTCGATTCATCGGTATCCGGGTCGGCCGGCGTCCTGGGTTTACCCGCGGACGGGAATCGAATCCGATCGGTCAGCACGGGCAGCTTACCAAATACACTCTCATAAATACGGCGGTATTCAACATCGCCTTGCACCAGATGCGCGACCGCAAGCCGGCTCGATCCCAATTCCACCGGGCTTTCGATGGGATGCAGTGCCTGTGCCCAGAGCGAATCGGCCCGGCCATCCCAGAAGAACCACCGGTTGTAGGCGACGTTCCAGAGCGAGGGCGTATGCCGCCGGCCCTGCTGTAGACCCTCGGCGATCGGCTTTCCATCTGAAAAGCCCCGCGCGGGATCGTGGCACGTTACGCAACTGAGCATACCATTCGAAGATAGTCGCTTGTCAAAAAAAAGCTGCCTGCCGAAACGGGCCGCTGCCTCATTCTCAAAGAAACGATTCGTGGGATCCGCTGCGGGCGGCAGGGGCGAATGACTGCGGATTCGGCGAATCTCCCGCGCCGAAAACTCATCTTCAGTCGCGGCGGACGTCGGCCGGGAAGCGGCAGGCTCTTCGCGCGGTCGGCAGGCAGCGCCGATCACCATCAGTGATGCCGCACCGAATACGAATAAAAATCGTTGCCGCAAGTACAAGGAATCATTCAATCCAATTCGAGGACATGCGTGGCCCGGTGTGTCCCGGCGCCTTCGACCACATCGAAATAGATCTCCCACCGACCGGACATGTGCAGGAGCATGCCCTTCACTTCGAACTTGCCGGGGCTGACCTGGGTGACGCGCGGCTGGGTGTTCATGCCATGACGATGCTCGGGCATGGCGGCATCGACATTCAGCAAAGGCCCCTCCATGGAGTACGGAGAATGAATGGGGTTGAGCCCGACTTCGACATGCAACGAAAACGGTTTGCCCGCTTCAATGGGAAATGGATCGGGACGGAATCTGATCTGATACCGGTTGGTCGAATCGGTGACTTCAACTGTTTCGGCCGGCGCGGAGGTCGATGGCGGTGGAACCACCTTCGCTTCAGAAGGCTGCGTCGCCGGTCGGGCGCCCGGCTGCGAACAACCTGAAACGATGAGCAGCACGACCGTCCAGCGGCTACTCCGGGTTCTTTGCATCTGAGCCTCGCGATCGTGCGGCACGAACAAAGTATGGCGCGCCGAACATGTTCAAGTATTTCCCATTCTCCGTGAACAACTGGCAGCGATGGTTGCCGTAGTCGACCACAAGCAGATCGCCGCCCTCGGTGAGCATGAGTCCCCGAGGTCGATACAGTTGACCGGCCCCCAGGCCTTCGACTCCCCACGATTTTAGCAACGCGCCCTGGGCGTCGAACTTGAAGATGCGGCCGCTGAATTCGTCGCTGACGAAAAGAGTCCCGTCGGCCGTCACCGCCACGCCGCCGGGCGCCATCAGGTCCGCGGTCTTCCATTCGCGCCGTACGCGGCCCCTGGGTGAGTACGAATGCACCGAACCGGTCCCCGCGTCGCAGATGTACACCGTTTTTCCGGTTGGATCGATCGCGAGGTCGGTCGGATGAATCCACCGCGGCGTCATGGCGGAGGGCCTCGGCCAGACGCGCGACACCTTGTGGTTCTTATCCAGCACGACAACGAGCCCTTGAATCGCATCGAGGACAAACAGGTTTCCATCCTTGTCGCGGCGGACCACCGTGGGTTCGATAACCGGTCGATCGCGCAGGTCCGGCGCGGACTGCTTCAGCGCCGCGAAGTCGATGGTCTGGGTCAACTGGGCCATCTGGGGAATGAACCGAAGCTGGCCGGGCGGATCTTGTTTCAACGAAAAGAAATGCAGCCGGCGGTTGCCGGCATCGCCCACCACCAGCGTCGAACCCTTCGCATCCAGGTCCAATCCAGACGGTCGTATGAATTGTCCGGGGCGAATGCCATGCTGTCCGACCATGGAGATTCGCACGGCCGCGCCATCGAGCAGATTGTGAATCGAGACCTGGTCGATCTCCTCTTCGCTCAGGGCCACGAGGTTGCCGCTCAGTCCGGCTGAGGGACCGAAATGAGATTGTCCCGTTGGATCATTCTGCACAAAGGGGCTGGTGGGCGGAGACTCGCCGGGTGGCATGAGCCCGAAGATCTGGCAGCGATTCTCGAAGCCCTCGCAGACGACTGCGAACGAGCCGTCGGGCGCTACGGCGATGGCATTGGGAAAATGCAATTTGCCGTTGCCCTCGCGCGGCATGAAGGCATGAATGCCCCACTGATACACAGCGCGGCCGCGTAAGTCCATCACCTGAATGCGGTGGTTCGACGTGTCGGCCACATGCACGCGATCCCGATGAATACAGATACCGCTGGGAGCGCCCAGCATTCCGGGAAATGGGCCCCATTCGCCCCAGGGAGGACGCGGGCTTGCAAGCGGTGCGTCGAATAATTGAACGCGACTGTTGTCGCGGTCTAATACGTAAACACTCCCCTTCGCGTCGAGCGCGACGCCGACGGGTCTCTTAAATTGCGCAGGTTCCGAACCAAATTTGCCCCTGTCAGGGAGAATGGGACCCTTTCGACTGATAATTTGCACGCGGTCGTTGCCGGTATCGGCCACATAGATCAACTCTTCTGTAATGGCCAGGCCGGTCGGTCGAATGAACTGGCTTCTTCCCGATCCACGATTCCCCCGATTCATGAGAAACTGTCCAAGACGCCGAAACGTCACGATTCGATGGTTGCCGCTGTCGCTGACATACACATCGCCTTCGGGTGAAATCGCGACGCCCCCTGGAAATAGCAGCTCGCCGTCGCCCGAGCCTTTCCGGCCGATGGTCAATATGGGTTTTCCGTTCTTATCGAATACCGAAATCTGATGCTTGCCGGACTCGGCGATGTAGATCCGCCCGGCGGCGTCGATGGCGACCGCACAGGGATTCAGCAGATTGGAAATTGTCGCTTGCCAGGCCCCCAGTTTTCGTTCAGCGGGGCTGGACGTTGGCCGGCTCGCGGGCGCGGACGTCGGGGCTTTCGGCGGTTGATTCTCCTGCGGCGCAGGCTTCGAGGTCGGTGTTTCTTGCGATGAGACGGGACTGCTCGCGAAGAGCATGGCTGCCAGCCCCAGAACAACCAGTTGCGGGCCTGCAATTCGCAGCCGTCGAGCTGTGGGGTGAACCGAATGGATGTTCAGTGGAATAGCGAACAAAGCGGCGAGACTCCCGAATCAGTTTCCAGCCCATTCTTGCGTCCAGCCTAATCGCTATGCCAAGCCCGGAGAAGCTGGAAACGGCGGCGACGCTGTTCGGTCAATTGCGATGTGTGAAATGACTTTCCCAAGTTGGTTTGGCGTCGCGCGAATGCGATTTGCAATCGTTCGACGCAATTCTCTTTGATCGCCACGACACACGGGGCGGTCCGGTTTGATATCGGACTCATTATGTTGCCGTAAAACAACAGCACGGCATAACCCTTTTGTTTGCAAAACACACCGATGCGTCGACCGCCTGTGGCGATCGTTCAAAAGAAGTGACGATTGGCGTGATAAAATTACCCCTGTCGTTATTTGAGACGAGCCTGATCGCGTTTGCCCGTGCCCTTCGGTCTTCTACTTGCATCTGCGGCTGCGATGAATCGGTCGACCGAGGATTATTCGGGGGGTATAATCGTCGCCTGAATCTCCCTATCGTCAGGCTGCTGATGTGTGAACGGCCCCTTCGGGCCGGGTGGTGAATCCATCGGCGGAGACAATCGTCGGCCCTGAGAGTGGGCCGCGTGGTCAGGCCAGCAGTCCCAGAATCAAGTTGCGGAGGAATCCGGAATGTTCAAGTGCTTCCCGTACACCATGGCCCCGATCACCGCGACGATCCTCTGCGCGGTCGTTTTGAGCGCCATATTGCCGGCTTCCGCCGCGGTCACCGTGTCCACGCAGGGCGCCAAGAGCATCAATCTGGATACGCGCTTCGGTGGTCCGGACCAGAGCTTCACCACGGTGGATGCGCCAGCGCCGCGCATCAGCGAAAGCGCCGCCGGCGATATCTCCGCCGGGCTGGATACCATCGTCATCAACGCGCCGGCGGGGTGGGCGTTCAGCGTTGTGTCGACACCGGCAGCAAACGTGATCGCCGGCGACATGGTCATTAACAACGTCGCATCCACCAACCCCGCTGTTTTTCCGAGTCAGATCTTCGTGGATGTCGCAAGCGCGAGCACGGTGCCCTCGACGATTGAGTTCGTCGGCATTCAAGTTCGGCCCAACGGCTGCACAGCGGTCGGCATCCACAACGTCACCGCCACGACCGATGCCGGAGGCGCCGGCGACTTGAATGGCGCAACACTCGTCGCGCTTACGCTGAATGCCGGTCCGGCGATCGCGGCTTACTCATTCAGCACCAACTCGCCGCAAAACGCGTCAGCTCCTATTACCGTCACTTTTGGCGCTCGCGACGGCTGCAACAATCTCATACCCAATGCGGTCATTCCCAGCACGATCACGCTGGAGGCTGATCTCGGTCCTGCAGCGCCGCCGGTTTGGGGTGATGGATCCATCAATCTGACCAACGAGAATCTCGTCCTCAACAAGGCGAACATTGTCGCAGGCACCGTCCTTAGCGCGACAGGCCAGGGCACCTTTACCGTCGCCAATGTCAACTGCGAGGAAACCGTGGTGCTCATCCAAACTGACGGGCCCGGGGGAATTCCCGACTCATTCGACGCCCTCGCCTGGATGAACTCAAAATCCGATCCCACGGCGTCGGTATTGCTTGTGCAGGGCGTGCCACCGAATCCGATCGCCGACGGAGTTGACGCCCGAACCATTCAAGTGACTTTGCGCGACACATGTGGTGTTAACCGGGCCGGCAAGCAGGTCAGTCTGTCGGTGCAAAGCGCAGTCAACGCGGGCGCGATCAGCATTTCACCGACTTCGGCCATTACCAATGCGTCCGGTCAGGCGACTTTCCTGGTGCGCTCTTCGCAAAATCAAACCGTGACCTTTCGCGGCATCGACAAAACAGACGGGGTTGTGGTCGGCCCTGACGTCATCCCTCCATTCTCCGATCAGGTGACCTTTGATGCGAACGTCACCCTTGCCGCCAATTCATCGGCGCTCGCCTCGCCCGCGGCCATTCGCGCCGATGGCATTGAGACGTCCGTCATTACCATCACGCTTCACAATTCGCTCAACAATCCCGTGCCCGGGCACGCCGTGGCGTTGACTGCCGGTCCAGGCAGTGTGACGGTGGCGCCGGCCGTGGCGGGTGTGACCACGACGGATTCAAACGGCCGCGTGTCGTTTACCGTCAAGTCGACCACGCCGCAGGCCGCGGCCCTGACCTTCTCCGACACTACCAATGCCGTGGCCCTGGCCCCGGTCAATGTCACCTTCAACAACACCGTGGACATTGCGTCTGGCGCGGTCAGCGTGAATCCGACCGCCGCCGCAACGAATGTCGATTTCAATTACACCGTGAACAGTCCGGTCAACGTGGGGGCGTTCAATATTCGTCTCGGACTCGATACGGACAATGATGCCGCTACGCTCGAAGCCACCCTGGCAGACGTCCCCGGTGACGTGACACCCGGTGGTCACTCGATCCTGACGGCCGACGTGCGAGGCGCATTGGACGGCCTCGCGACACCGGTCAAGAACGGGGATCGCATCGTCGCGGTGATCGATACCGGCGCGGCGGTGACCGAGACCGCGGAAGGAAACAACACCGGGGTCTCTGCCGGGCTGGGGGTTGATCTCGTCCCGGGCACGGTTGCCTTAAACATCAGCGAAACTGAAACCACCGCGACGTTCAGCTACACCGTCGATGCTCCGTCGAATGTGTCAGCCTTCACGATTCGCCTCGGCCTCGACACCGATGGCGACGCCGCCACGATTGAGAGCTTCCTGACTGGCGGCGGTGGACAGCCGGCCGACATCGCGGGCGTCGTCACGCCTGGGTCGCAATCCACGGCAGCCATTCCGCTTCGCGCCGCACTTGATGCGCTGGCAACAGCCATCAAGCTGGGTGACCGAGTCGTCGCAATGCTCGACACGGCGAATACGGTTCCCGAGTCGAATGAGGCGGGCGATCGGGGCGCCTCTTCCGGCTTCGTGGTGGACATTTCCGCGGCGTCAATGACCATCGATTCGACGCTGACCGCCACGTTGACGTATGTCGTGAATGCCCCAGCCCGCATCGCACCGTACTCACTGCAGTTCTACCTCGACTCGGCCGGCGTGCCGGCGCTGCCGGGCGTACCGGGCGATCAAGCGCTTGATTCCGCCGCCGATACGGCCGTCGGCGCCGTTCAGGCGGGTTCGGTGATTCCGGGTTCGCACACCGCGACGCAATCGTTCACCGGCAATCCGCCGGTGGTCAATCAGCGCGTGTTCGGCCTGGCCGATAGCGCTCGCGTCATCGCCGAATCCAATGACAACACGACTGCTTCCGTGCATGGCAACAACGCCATCGTCGCGACCAATGCGACCGGCAAGAACATCGTGGCGACGAGCGTGGTGGTGACATCGACCGGCGTCTCGGCGAATGCAAATGTGTTCTACTCCATCGCCAGCCCGGTGCCGCTGGCTGCATTCGATATCGAGGTTGCGATAGATCGAAACTGCAACGGTGTGTTCGACGCGCCAGAGGATGTCGTGCTGGCCACGGTCCCCGCGGCATTCCTGACCCAGGGCACGCATTCACAGGTTGTCGCGTTGGGCGGCAGCTTGAACGCCCTGGTTGCAGAGCTGCAGAATAATCAGTGCATCGTCGCCCGGGTTGATTCCGCCAACGCGATCGCGGGTGAGGATTCGGAGGCCGACAATCTCGCGAGCGAAACCGAAAAAGTGGACCTCGTGGCCAATTCGATCACCGTCTCGATTGATCTGACCAACAATACGACCAGCGCGGTCGTGTCATACACGGTTGCCAGTCCGGCATCGGTCGCGCCGTTCGCCCTGCGGCTCGGACTCGATCGCGACGACAATCTTGCGACCGATCCCGGCGGTGATCTGGGCACGGCATTTACGCCTGTCGGCGGACTCGACAATGCCGGTGTGGATTACACCCTGCCGGGCGCGCACAGCGTCACTGTGAACAATTTCCGCATGGAGTTGAACGCTCAGGCACCGCGCATCAAGAACGGCGATCACATCATCGCCAATCTCGACACCGCAAACGTCGTCGGCGAAGAGAACGAGCTGGCCGCAAGCAACGCGGCGTCGCAGTCCCAGGTCGTTGATCTCCGCGTGGATTCCATCACTCTCAACACGACGACCGACAAGTACACGGGACAGTTGAACTACACCATCCTGTCGCCGGGCAACGTCGAGGATTTCCTGATCCGATTCGGTCTCAACGGTGTTGCCGCCGGCGATGCCCTCGCGGCCGACGTGGCTGGCGTAGTGGTTCCGGGCGCCGGTTCGACCGGCGAAATCGACTTGAACGCGGGTCTGCTCGCCAAGTTGATCGCCATGAACAGCACCCCGAACATCGTCGGTGCGGTGGATGTGGCCGGCACGATTGGCGAGAGCGATGAGGCGGCCGGCAGCAATCAGAAGGCCACGGCGTCCAAGTACGATGTCGACGTCAAGATGGATTCAATCGACGACTTCGGCGCGTCCGCGGGCAATCCGTTCCCGGTCACCTTCAGCTACCTGGTCAATGGACACAAGCCTTCAGAGGACTACCAGGTCAGCCTGTATGTCTCGGCGGACAATAATGCCGCGATTTCAGCCAGCGACATGCTATTGCAGCTTGCGGCCACGACCGATCCGGCGACCTTCGAGTTCACCAACGTCACCGGCACGGGCAGCGATAAGGACGTCAAAGCGCACACTCACACGCGCATCGTGAAGGTGGCGCTGGGCGACGTGATCAACGCCCAGTTCTTTATCAAGGCCCGCGTTGAGGCGAAGGGCGCAGGCAATGTGAATCTGCCCGATGCCGACACCGTCAACAACGTCTTTGTGCGGCAGAACAATCCGTTCGGCGACGATGTCGACTTCGACTTCGACGGCTTGACCGCGGCTCAGGAGCGCGCACAACGCGATGTCTCCGCCGCGCAGATCTTCCCGGCTGCCGGCCCGGCCACGGCGCCGAACTTTTTCAGTTCGGACGACGCCTTCAAGGACACCGATGGCGACGGCATTGAAGATCCTATCGAACTCGGTGCGGGAGTCGGCCAGATCCCGCCGGTCCTTGATCCGGCCAATGGCACCGATCCGCGAAATGCCGACACCGACGGCGACGGTCTGCCCGATGGCGAGGAAGACGCCAACAAGAATGGCATCTTCGAGCCGCAGCTGGGCGAAACCAATCCGCGAAACTGGGACACCGACGGCGACGGCCTGAGCGACAGGGAGGAGCGCGATGGATTCCTGATCACGCGTTACTTCGGAATCAATGCCCGCTTCGACGCGCACGCCAACGATCCGATTCACGAAGAAAAGACACCATTCGGACCTGGCAGCACGCGGCTCGATGCAACCGCCCTGCCGGGAACCAACGTTCGCATTGTCCGCGTGTTCACCAACCCGCTGAATGCCGACACCGACAGCGACGGCATATTCGACGGCGATGATGTCAACACTTTCGCCCTGCAGGCGGAGGCGGATGGCTCAGTGCCTGCAATCGGACTGGCCGCACTTGGCGCGCGCGGCGATGCCGGCGTTCGGTTGGTCTTCAATCATCCGGGTATTCCGAGTGTCCCCGCTGGCCGCGCCAAGGCGGTGAGGGGCGTTCGCACCGACCCGACTCGTGCGGATACCGACGAGGACGGCCAGATTGATTCGATCGATCCGGCTCCGCAGCTCAACCCGGTTCGCGCCGGTTTCCCGGCTAACACCAATCAGGCTCTCCTGCTCAACTTCGATCGGGATGCCAGCGGCGGACCGGACGGCTTCCTGGAATCGCCCGATGCCAATGGCGACGGCATACCGGACTTCTCGCAGTACACCGAGGCGGCGCTTGAGCAATTGTTCGCCATCGACTTCTCCAACACCGGCTCGCTGCTTGACGGCTTTGACGTCGGCGGGTTGGGACGCGGTCCGGTCGATCCGGTCGCGCCGGCTGGAGCGGATTGCGATCCATTGCCGTCGCGCTTCGGTACTTACCGCCTGCGCGACAACGGGCAGGTCGGGGGCGATGGCGTGCTTGATCGATCTGATTCCGAAGGCGGCCTGATTCCGACCGACAACTGTCCGCAGCAGGCCAATGCCGATCAGAGGGACCTCGATGGCGACGGTCTGGGCGACAGTTGCGACGCCGATCTGGACAACGACGGTGTGCCCAACACCATCGACTTCTTCGCCGAAGCCCCGGTTCGGGTCTGCACTCCGCCCGGCGCGGCCAACCCCGG
>CAYXEY010000169.1:0-9477 GCA_964464105.1 uncultured Planctomycetaceae bacterium | reverse complement strand
CGACGGTCAAGCCTTCGTGAAGGAAGCATTCGGCGCCGTTCTCGATGAGACCGGCGTCGACATGGTCTTCACCGGTCACAACCATCTTTATGAGCGCACCGCGCCAATCCGGGGCGATCAGGTCGTCGGCGAGGGCGAAGGGCCGGTCTATATCACCACCGGCGCCGGCGGCGCGCCGCAGTATCCCGAGGAATTGCCGCCGCCCGCGTACATGCGGTTCTACAAGGACAAGATCTTCAGTTTCTCGGTGATCGATCTGGCCGGCGACAAGCTCACGCTCCGCCAGATCGATGAGAATGAGCAAGTGATCGACGAATACGTGATCGACAAGTCTCTTAAGGCGCGAGGGAAGTCTGCAGCGACAGGATTGCCAATGCCGTGACGTAGTTGGCGTCGCCTTCCAGCCAGCGGTCTTCGCTGTTCTTCCACGAGCCGTCGGGCCGCTGCAAACTGCACAGCTTGGTGATCAGATCGACGCGCCAGTTGTGCGACTGGCCCTTGATGTCCACGATGACCGGCTCGCCCCATTGGGCCAGCGCCCGCGAAAATACATGGTAGTAGTAATACAGGCCTTCGGCGGTATCGTGCTGCGGCATGTTGGCGTTGGCATCGACCGTGTAGTTCGAGCGAATCCAGTTGATGGCCGCCTTGATCCGCGGGTCGTCCTTGCCGACGCTGGCGTACAGCATGCTCTTGAAGCCGGCGTAGCTCATGGAGCCGTAGCTGCGCAGTTTGCTCTTGCCGTCGAAGATGCCATTGGCCTTGGATTGTCCGCCGCCGGTGGGGGAGTAGATGAATCCGCCGTCATTGCGGCCGTCGGCGAAGGATTGGTCATTGGTCGCATCGTTCAACTGGCAGCGTGACACGAACTTGAGGGCCTTCTGATAGGTCGGGTCGCTCGCCGGGAGGCCGCTTTCGTGCAGGGCTTCGAGCATCATCTGCGTATTGGAAAGATCGGGCCGCTTGGAGCTGTTGTAGCCCGCACCGCCGTACCACGGATCCTTGTCGTCGATTGATTCGTTTTCGTCGTACTGCAACTTGCAGAGAAACGCCTGCGCCTTGGCGACGCGCGGTTTCAGTGCCGGATCGTTGATCCCCGCCAGAGTGGTCAGCACCACCGAGGTCTGGTAGTTCGCCAGATTCTGTCCGCGCTCGTAGATGCCGCCGTCGGGCTGCTCGTGCTTTAAAATAGACGCGATGGCGCGTTTTGCGACGATGTGATTGGCGCCGTAGTCGGGATGATTGATGAACGCCTTGGTGACGATGGCGGTCACGGCCGGGCCATAGCGCGAGGTCCAGCCGCCGTTTTTGTCCTGCTGCGTGGCCAGGTACTTGAGCCCGTTGGCCACGGCCTTGCGTCCGCGCTCGGCAAGTTCGGGGGGAACTCCGTCCAAGCTTTTGGCCTGTGAATTGATGGGTTGCAGCGGCTCGACATCTGCCCGTGTCATCGAGACAACTGAAATCGACGAGAGGGTCAACGCCAGTACCATCGCACGCATATTCAAACTCCCGAAGGAAAAAGCCTGCCCGGAAATGATAGTTGAATCGAGGCCATTCTGCTTCACCGCACCGGCTAGTCGTTTTATGCATTGACGGCCGCCGCCGCGCGGCGCTAGCATGTCGCCCCCCGCAGTCGGGTGGCGCTGCCAGGCGGCCTCATGCCTGGCTGTGTGAAGCGTGAGTGGACTCAGCGCGTCGAATACACCTGGCGTATCGCACGGCCAAGCTGCGGCTTGACAGTGCCACCCAAACGAGGTGATCTAATGCCGTTTCTTGCCGGCTCGGTTTCATTCTGCCGCTTCCAGATCGTCGGCGGCTCCCCCAAGCGCCTCGACGACGCCCTGCTCGACAAGCTCCGCGGCCACGTCATCGGGGCCGACAAGTCCGCCCATGCCGACGGCGTCGAGGTCGGGTGGATCGGCGGGCGGCACATTCTCGATCGCGAGTTCACCGACGAAAAAAACGTCATCCTCGATTGCCTGCACTTCGCCATGCGCATGGACGTGGCCAAGCCGCCGGCCGAGATCATGAAGGCCTATTTCGAGCAGGAGCTGGCCGCCCTTCGCGAGGAGAATACCGGGGCACGGGCCAACGCCCGGATTCGCCGCGAGGCGACCGACGCGGCCAAGAAGCGTATTGCCCGCGAGGTCAAGGATGGGCGATACCTGCGGATGAAGCAGGTGCCGGTGCTGATGGACTCGCGATCCGACACGCTCTTCGTCGGCGCGACCCAGAGCGCAATCCACGAGCGGCTCTACAACCTCTTCAAGGAGACCTTCGGCAAGCGGCTCGAACCGCTGACCGCCGGCACCGCCGCCTATGTTACCGCCGAGCGTTTGGGGCGATTGCGGGCATTGGAATCAATGCAGCCGTCGATATTCGTGAAGCGGCCCGATCGCGACGACATCAACGAGGTCTATTGGACCTCGCACGATTCTTCCTCCCGCGATTACCTCGGCAACGAGTTCCTGCTCTGGCTATGGCATCACCTGGTGGAGGAGAACGATACGCTGGCGCTGGCGGACAAGACCGAAGTGGCGGTCATGATCGCCCGGCAGCTTACCCTGGAGTGTCCGTGGGCCCAGACCGGCAAGGAGACCATCACCGCGGATGGCCCGGCGCATCTGCCGGAGGCCCGGCGGGCGGTGCAATCGGGCAAATTGCCGCGGCGTGCAGGGCTGACCCTGTCGCGACAGTCGTCACAATATGAACTGACCCTCGCCCCCGAGACGCTGTCCGTCTCCGGCGGAGTGATGCCCAAGCCGGAGCGCAATGACGAGAACCCTCGGGCCATGATCGAGGAACGCGTCGAGCAGGTTCGCCATTTGGCGGAGACGGTTGATTTGCTATTTGCGGTATTCCTGGAGAAACGGCTTTCGTCGGACTGGCCAACGCAGCTGAATCGGATCGTGAGCTGGCTCCGCAGGGCCGAATAGGTGCTCAAATGCGGATGACGTGATCAATCGACGTGTGTGCCAAACGAAAAGGCAAATGGGTAACGTGCATTTTGGTGCCTATTTGGCGCTCTTGACGTACAGCCCATCAAAGTACAGGGACCATGTTGCTCCATCGTCGGTGGAGTGCTCGATAACCTGATGCACCTTGCCCTCGCGGGTCGCGTTGAGCGTCATGCGAGTTTTCTTGGCCATTCCCTGGGCCGGCTGGTTGATACCCGAGAGTCTCATTGCGCCGTCGTTGAACATACCCTCGTAGCGCACCACCGTCCCCGCAGGATCAACCCATACCTGGTGCCAGCGCCGGGTGCCTGGGTCGACGAAATTGAAACTCCGTCCAGTCCCGCCTGTCATGTTTGACCAGTTTTCGACCACAAGGCAGCCGCGCTCCGCAAGCTCGATTCGGCTCGTTCCAACCTGCACCCCCTTGGGATCAAAGACATCCCACTCACCGACCCAGAACTTCAATTCCTTCACCAGTTCAGGGATGGGAGTAACGCGCCGAATCGCCTTCGCCCAGCGCGTGTCAGCATGTAGCGCGACGAGATCGGCATCTTCCTTCATTTGTTTGAGGTTCGCGAACCCCGCATCGATGGCCAGATCGAGCTCCGCGAAGGCGTCTTCCACCTTGTTCTGCTTGGCCATCGCGCACGCGATGTTGTATCGGCTCAATGGTCGAATTTGCGGAGACTCCGCGGCTTTGCGGTAGGCGGGCACCGCATTGGCGAACTCACCTTTCGAGTGCAGGGAGAAGCCAAGCAGAAACCACGCCCGGAAGTTCTTGGGATTGGCATCGGTCATCGTCTTTAGCGCTTTGATCGCGGCCGGCCAATCCTTTGCGTCTATAAAAGAGCGCGCGGCCGACATTTCGGCTGATTCAGCCGGGCTACTTGTGGATTGAGCGATTGTGACGCCACCGAGCGAGAGTGTCACCGCGACGACTCTCAGCAACTGCAAGGTCGAGACATTGAGATTCATCGCCGAGACTCCGTATTCGGAATATGGAGATTGCCACCGGGATTTTTCGGCGACAAATGACAAAATGCTGCGTCTGCGTGAACAAATTTGCGTAAGCGTGTGCCACGCTGGGGGTCGAGGTCTGCGATTCCTCGCGATAGAGGGGATTTCTCCAATGTTCGCAATTCGTTGGCCACTCGAAACCCCGCCGCGCCCACTTTATTGGGTTACAGGCTTGTTTATATACGGGGGTATACCCGATCAGATGCGGCAAAGTCAACGCGTTTCAGATTGCTAGCGGACAGACAAGTCGGTTATTGCCGGGACAATGAGGGGCTGCGACCGACCGGTTGCGGGCGGACACTGAGAGAGTTGATGAGCGCGCGGCGTGCACAGACGGAAGTCGCTCGGCTTCGTCGAGGCGTCACATCGACGGCGCCGGCGTGGGTGTCGCTGTCTTGTCGTTGAACTTCTTGTACTTCCCGATGGTCAGCAGGAACGCGTCGCGAATCTTGCGGGTCCGCTCGTTCTTGTGCGGACGAACGCCGAAACGGGCTTCGTCCTTGGGGAGTTGCAGCTTGGCCATGCGCTTCCATCCGGCGTTCATGCCGTGGATGAAGGCGGCGGCGGTGAGGCTTTTCGTCATCCATAGCGTGCGGAAAGTCCGCAGCCAGACCCAAGGCGTGACCGCGGCGGCGTGGCGCAGTTCATAAATGACTTCATCGAGCCGCTGGTGGGTCATCTTCGCCGGGTTGTACACGGTTTCGACAAACGTATACCGCTCCCAGTCCTCGGGAAAGTTCGTGGCGAAGATCTGTCCGCTCTTGAGCATGCGGTCGAACATCTTCGTGCCGGGCAGGGGAGTGAGGTTGGTGATTTGAATGGTGTCGATGCCGAGCTTGACCGCCTGCATGGCCGTCTCGGCAACGGTGTTCTCGTCATCCTGATCAGCGCCGACGATGAAACCGCCGAAGACGCTGATGCCGGCCTTGTGGAAGCCGTCTACCAGGTCCTTGTAGCGATCAAGGTTGTTGCGATTGATGCCCTTGTGGTAGGCCTTAAGGGTCTCGGCATTGAAGGTCTCAAAGCCGATGAACATGCCGCGGCAACCGGCCCGATAGGCCAGTTCCAACCCTTCGGGATCGTCGCCCATGTTGATGGTGGTCTGGCTGAACCAGAGCCGCTTCTTGCCGCGCTTGATGATCTCGCGGAGCAGATCCTTGGCCCATTCGGCATGGGCCCGGCCCACGCCGAAGAAGTTGTCATCCACCACGAAAAGGAATCGCTTAGGGGTGCGATCCCATTCTTCGAGGATGGCGTCAATGTTGCGGCGACGAATCGGCGCGCCGTTGAATTCGGTCACGCTGCAATATTCGCAGCCGACGGGACAACCCCGCGAAGTTTGAATGCTGGATACGTCGTAGCGGCCGTTGATCGGCTGCAGGTGCTGCATGGCGCGCCCGACGCTGGGCTTTTCGATATCGGCCAGGCGGCCCTTGTAGCGGGGCTTCAACTGACCGGCCTCGGCGTCGCGCAGGATTTCAGGCCAGATGTCGTCGCATTCGCCAATGGCGACCGAGTCGACCTGATGCTGGGCTTCGTCCGGCAGGGCGGAGGCGTGCGGCCCGCCCATGATGATGGGGATGCCTTCTGATCGGCACTGGGCCGCGATCTCATAGGCCCGGGTCGCGCCGCTGCTGTAGCTGGTCAATCCGACGAGGTCGTAATTACCGCGGCGGATCTTGGTATCAGTGGCCTCGAAGCCGAAAATCTCGTCGATGATGTCGACTTGATGGGGTTGGGCGAGCTGGGCGAGTACCTGCAGACCGAGCTGCGGGATCTTGCCGCCGATGGTGTGATAGCCCTGGCAACGCCGAGCAATGGGGTTGATCAGTGCGATGCGCATGGTTCAAGGACTCCGCTTCAATCGCGACCTTGCCCATGGCGAATGGCACCCGCGATTCAGATGGCACCCGTTTTTCATTTACGCGCCGGACCATAACCGTTGAATGCAATTGGGTCAAACAAAATCACAGCCCGTTCGTAACGCTGATGAGGAATATGGGCCTTGGCGGCCGCTTCAGGGCGGTTTGCGAATCATGAATGTGTGAAAACGGCCCGATACAATGACGGTCCTATGTCTGCCAATCGGGTCAGCATCGTGGTTCCCACCTATCAGGAGGCGGAGAATCTCCGGGTGCTGATTCCGCGCGTCTTCGCGGCCCTGCGCTCGGCGGGCGTCGACGCCGAAATGATCGTGGTCGATGACAACAGTCAGGATGGCACCGAGCGGGTGATTGCCGAAGCGGCGGCGTCGCAGCCCGTGAGGCTCATCACGCGGACGGCCGAGCGCGGTCTTTCGTCGGCCGTGGTGCGCGGCTTCGATGAAGCGAAGCATGACATTTTCGTGTGCATGGATGCCGACCTGTCGCATCCGCCCGAGTCGCTCGCCGCGGTGATAGCGCCGGTCGCAGGCGGCTCCTCCGAATTCTGCCTCGGCTCACGTTATGCCCAGGGCGGCTCGACCGCCGACGACTGGGGGTTTTTCCGCTGGCTCAACTCCAAGATCGCCACGCTGATGGCCCTTCCGCTGGTTCGCGTGCATGACCCCATGGCGGGTTTCTTCTGCACGCGGCGCGACGTGGTTGATCGAGCCCGCGCCGCCGGGTTGAACCCGATCGGATACAAGATTGGGCTGGAGATCCTGGTAAAAGGCGGGTGCCGGCAGGTCACGGAGATTCCCATTCGGTTTGAAGATCGCCTGCATGGCAAGAGCAAGCTGACCTTCAGGCAACAGATTCACTACGTTCGTCACATTCTGCGGTTGTATCGATTTCGATTGCTGGGTGCGAATTGATCCATGTTGTGGCACAGGCCAATGGCCTGTGCGAAACCGGCCATTGGCCGGTTCCACAATCAGGAGAGGGCCGCGCTCAAGACGCGACGGCTCTGACCAAGTCGACGCCAATTCCCCTCTCCAGATTGTTCCCGCCGCCGGTCGATGACCATTGGGTGGCGTGGGCTGAGCCGGTTGTCCGGCGGGCGCGATTTCTGCGCGAGATGGAGATGCCCGCGGCGCCGAAATGGGTTTCAGGAGGTACGCGTGAATCGGCATTCGACGGGTGGAACGGCGGTGATGACGGCGACGGCTCTGCGAACCGAATCGCCGGCGCTGGATGGATCGATTGAATCGCTGGCTCCGCTACGCCGTCGCATGATGGCCGTGCCGCCGAAGACCACTTTTCAGGAACGCGTCTTCGATTACGACATTCGCATCAATGATGCGCCGAACTTCTACATGTCGTACAAGGACATCTTCGTTCGGCGCTATTACCATTTCGAATCCTCCAGCCCGATGCCTTACATCCTCGACGGCGGCGCCAACATCGGGCTGTCAATTCTCTCCTTCAAGCGGCAGCACCCCAAGGCGCGAATCGTCGCCTTCGAGCCGGACTCGATCGTGCTGCCCATGTTGCAGGAGAACCTCATTCGCAACGGACTCAATGATGTGCGCGTCGTGCCCGGGGCACTGACCGATTCTGATGGACCGGTCACCTTTACCGGCGATGGGCTTTATGCCGGCAGCCTGTATGCGCCGGAGGAGTCGGCCGACGGCACGACGCGATACCCGGTGACCGCCGTACGGCTGCGCGATTATCTCGATGAGCCGGTCGATTTCATGAAGCTCAACATCGAGGGCGCCGAGTGGGACGTGCTCGCGGATTGCGACGATCGTCTCAAGTATGTCCGCGAGATGGTGATCGAGTATCACCACCTGCCGCACCTGCCCCGGACCCTGCATCGCATCCTCGATCTACTCGATCGCCGCGGATTCGATTACCTCATCAACGACTTCGACGCCGAGACCAATCCCGGCTCGTCGCCGCCGTTCCGATTGAACCGCCAGCGGACGTACCACCTGCTCATCTTCGCACGCCGGCGCATGGCCTGAGGACGATTCATGGCGGGCGCAGCGGCGATGACACGATCGGCTTCCGATGCGCCATCTGTCGGCAGCGTTTCGCTGGGTGACCTTGATCGAGCTGACCCGATCAGCCGCACGTTCGGCTTTGATCGCGGATCGTGCATCGACCGGCGCTACGTTGAGCATTTCTTGCATCGCGAGCAGGCGGCGATTCGCGGCCGCGTGCTGGAGATCGCGGAGAATACCTACACGCGGAAATTTGGCGGGAGTCGCGTTACGCAAAGCGACGTGCTTTTCACCGATGCGGGTCATCGCAATGGCACGATTGTGGGAGACTTGACGCGAGCAGAGACGCTGCCGGCCGGTGCATTCGATTGTGTGATTCTCACGCAGACGCTGCAACACATCTACGACATGCACACGGCGGTCAACTCGCTGTGCGGCGTTTTGAAAGCGGGCGGATGCGTACTGGCGACGATGCCCGGCATCAGTCATGTCAGCCGATTCGACATGGATCGCTGGGGCGATTTCTGGCGATTCACCACTGCGTCGGTGTTGCGGCTCTTCGGCGGCGTGTTCGGCGGTTCGAATGTTTGCGTCGAATCGTGGGGAAACGCCTACGCCGCCGTAGGGCTGCTGCATGGGCTGGCGATCGAAGACCTCGATGCATCAAAACTCGATCAGCATGATCGTGACTACCAGGTGATCGTGACGGTGGTTGCCACAAAGGCATGAATACGAACGCGGCACTTATTCTGATTTACCATCGCGTCGCGCAGCTCGATTGCGATCCGCAGTGGCTGGCGGTTCCGCCAGACCTGTTTGACGAGCAGATGGAAGTGCTGGCCCGACGATGGCGGCCGATCGCGCTCGCTGAGTTGGCAAACGCCTTGCGGCATGGCTACGTCCCGGAGGATGCCATAGCCGTCACTTTCGACGACGGCTATGCAGACAACTGGACGCACGCGGCGCCGATTCTCGATCGTCACGACGTGCCGGCAACAATCTTCGTGACCACGCACGGTGACGCGCCCGACCGCGAATTGTGGTGGGATGAGTTGGAACGATTGACCCTTGTGGATTCGGAGCCATTGACGACAGGGCGGTCGCGAGGGATTTGGAATGTCTCCATGCCCGCCGATACGCCCAAGCGTCGAAAATACGTCGAGATGCATGACGTGTTGCGACGTCAACCGGCGGTTTCGCGCTGGGCCGTCCTGAATCAGCTTCAGCAGGTTGCCGGACCATCCTGCGAGCCCCGTTCCACGCACCGCTTGATGACGCACGACGAAATCGCGTCAGCTGCGAACACGGGATTGATTGAGATCGGCGCTCATACGGTCACGCATCCGGTGCTCGCCATGCAGGCACCCGAAGATCAGCGTTGGGAGATGGCAACGTCGCGCAACGAATTGGCCGAAATCATCGGCAGACCGGTCGATGCGATTTCCTACCCGTATGGCGGACGCCTGGACTACACGGCGACGACGGTTGCGATCGCGCGATCCATTGGCTTTACCTGTGGTTGTGCGAATCAACCGGGTGTGGTGACTGCGGAATCGAATCGATGGGCGCTTCCGCGCGTGCTCGTGCGCGACTGGGATGGCGATGAATTCGAACGGCGCATCGAGTTTGCATTTG
>CAYXEY010000168.1:5639-9519 GCA_964464105.1 uncultured Planctomycetaceae bacterium | reverse complement strand
CACACGCTGGGACTGGTGTATCTTTGAAGGGTCGAAATTCGGCGTCGGTTATCACGGCATGCCCATCGCCTTCGACAATTGCACCTTCCGCAACAACCATCGCGCGCTCTACACCGAGAATCTGTGCGTGCCGCGCGGATGCACATTTGAGAACAACGTCTTCTCCATCACCGGCGAGCGCTTCGCGCCCAATCACGAAATTCGAGGATTCCTCGACGCCAACCATCCAGCCAATCCAAATAGTTTCATCAACAACACCGGCACACCCGACCCGAATTACTACGTCAGCACGTTTCTGCCCAACGGCGGTCTGAGCGCCCGCACGGCCAATAACAGCCTGGAGCAATCGTTCAGCGATGTGCGCAACAACTGGTGGGGCACACCGACCGGACCATTCCATCCGCAGCTCAATCCGACCGGCGACGGCGACACCGTATTCTTCGGGCTTCAGGGCAATGGCTTCCTGCTGCCCTACCTGACCGAGCCGCCGGTAAATGACCCGCCCCCCACGGTGCGCTTTGTTACACCGGCCATCACCGTCATCCCTGACGAGACCGTCGTCTTCCAATGGACCGCACGCGACAACGGGACCATCGTCACGCAGCGCGTCTATTACTCGCCCGACTCGAACATCGATTCGCGGATGCAGTTTCTCGCCGAGCTTCCCCCATCGGCGCGCTCGTATCAGTGGATCCCGCCGCACATCGGCACGCCGCCGAACGGCGCCGATCAGTACTTCCGCGTGATTGCGGTCGACAATCTCGGCAAGGAGGGCATCGCCGATCTGCCCTTCAAGATCACCAATCCCGTGGATTTCACGGGAACCATGACTCCGACTTCGCCGCTCGCGGGCACTTATCGACCGGGCGATTCGGTGCAGGCCTGCGCCACGCTGTCGGGCGTGGTCGGCTCAATGTATGCGGCGTTTGAACTCGATAACGACGAAACGGGTATTTCTCTGGGCGGCGTCTTCCAGTCCGGCAACTCGGGTTGCACAGTGCTTCCGGGACAAATCCCCGACGTGAGCACCGACCGCGCCCGCATTCGCTTCGATGCCACCGCATCGCTCAACCAGGTTCGCAGTTTCTATGGCCCCTACTTCTCGATCCGGCCCGACCCGATGCTGGGCGATTCGGCGCCAGTCATCGCACTGACCGGCTCGCCTGCCGGACAGTCCTTCGCCGGCGGCTCCATCGTCCCCATCTCATGGACCGCGTCGGACGACGAGGCGCTTCGCGGCTTCGACATCCGCGCGTCGTATGACGGCGGCACGCGCTGGTTCATCGTGGCCCGCGATCTGCCGGCGAACGCAACCTCGTACGCCTGGCGACTGCCCGCGTCCGACGGCATCGCCGACGTGCGCATCCGTGTCGTCGCCAAGGACCTGCGCTTCCAGAACACGTCTGCTGAAAGCGGTTCATTCACCATCACACCCGGTGTTGCCGCGGGCATTCCCGGCGACGTGGATGGCAACGGCTTCGTCAGCCTGGACGACGTGGATCCATTCATTCAAGTGCTGCTCGGTAACGACGAAGGAATCGATCATGTGACCCGGTCCGACGTCAATTCCGACGGCGTGGCCAATGGGCGCGACATGACTGCGTTTGTGGCAGCCCTCATCGGCGCATGACGCAGGAAGCGGATTGCGTGCAAAGTTGCCAAACAAGAAACGGGTTGGAGCCAAGGCACATGATTCAAAATTGTCTAAAAAAGCTGATGATGACATCGTTGCTGATGGCAGCAGTTCAGGTCAACGCGCAACCGTGCGAGCAGCTGCTTCAAATATCCAGCCCGTTCCAGGGGAGCGATGCCAATTTCCTGATGGGTGTGACGGCGCTAACTGCGAACGATGCCTGGGCAGTTGGCCATTATCGATCTGGTTCAACTCAACTGCCATTGAGCATTCACTGGGATGGAATGACCTGGAGCGTGCGTAGCATGCCCACACCTGCATCGTCCGGCGGCGTTCCACAGGTCATGCTTTACGACGTTCACGCCTTCGGACCCGAGGATATTTGGGCTGTCGGTTCGAATCCGCCCGCGTCCACCGGCTCCTCGGCAGTCGAGTCGCTTGTATATCGGTGGAATGGCACGACCTGGAGCATCGTGCCCAGCCCTATCGGATGCTGCGGGTCATTTGGTAGCCAGTTCTATTGCGTGGATGGAGTATCAGCGAACGACTTCTGGGCCGTGGGTTACAAGGCGAACCCTGTGGCAGCAAGTCCACTTGCCGCACATTGGAATGGCTCGAGTTGGAACGAGATGATGCTCCCGGCGTCGACCGGAAGCATCAATTCACTGAAGGATCTCCACGTCATCTCCAACAATGACATCTGGGCATTGGAAGCGAGCGGATTATCCCAACCCAATGCGCCGCGCCGCATTTTTCATTGGGACGGATCTTCATGGAGCACGGGCGCGCCATCCATCAACGCTGTTCAATACGCCGCCGCCGAGGCCATCTTCGCGTTCAGCCCGAACGACATCTGGGTCTCGTCGGTTCGAGCCTCGGGCGGGCAGATCGTCATGTTGCACTTCAACGGGTCCAGCTGGACGGAGATGAACGTACCGGTTTTCGCATATGAGTTCTTCGGCAATGCCCCGAACGACCTGTATGCCGTCGGCAATGCTTCGATCATGCATTGGGATGGATCGGCGTGGTCGGTGATCGCAAGCCTCCCGGGGATGACCCTCGGCAACTTCTTCGACGCACAACTCGCGCCAGACGGCACGCTCTGGTGCGCCGGCAATACGCAACCCGGTCCGGAGTCCGCAACGCTTACAGCCCGGTATTCGTTCTGTTCGCAGACATCGCCGGGGGATATCGACGCGGACGGTGATATCGACACCACAGACTTGCAGCTTTTCATCGCCGTCGTGTTAGGCATGAATACAACGCCGGAATTCGTCACGCGATCCGATCTCAACAGCGATGGCGCCAGGAACGGCCTCGACGCGATGCCCTTTGTATCTGCAATGACCGGCGGGTGATTTTTGAACTTCACACACGCGGATGGAGTTAATCATGAGAAATCGAAATCCGCAGATATGCATCCTGGCGGCGCTGGCTGCATCGCTCATAACGTCGACGACAACCAATGCCGGCGATACGAATTGCGGAACCTGGCAGGTGACGCCCGCGCCGCTTCCGCCACAGGCCGCACGCGGAATCGTTCGCGACATCGTGGCTGTATCCGCTAACGATGCCTGGGCAGTTGGCGACTGGAATGGAACGGTCGATGGCACTTACCAGAGTTTTGCCCTGGTGCTTCGATGGGATGGCGCATCGTGGACGGTTGTCGATGTACCCCAGCCTGCACCCTGCGGCGTTTGCCACAATCTGGCGCTCTGGGCCGTCGATGCCACCGGTCCGAATGACGTGTGGGTCGCGGGCGGCGCAGTCAAACAGGCGCCGGACGGATTCGTGGGCACACACGTACTGGTGATGCACTTTGACGGCTCGTCGTGGACGGTCATGAATACACCGATCTTCAGCGGCGGCTCAGGCGACATCGTCTGGGGAATCGACGCGATCGCCTCTGACAATGTCTGGTTCTTTGGCGATGCTCACCCGCTTCCAGTACAGCCCCAACCGGCCCTCGCCCTCCACTGGGACGGTTCGGGTTTCGATATCGTTCCAGTTCCGCAAGTTAACAATCAGACCAGCGGATTCGGGAATGGGAACAGCCTGCGCGCCGGTTCGGCACTGAACGCCAATGACATCTGGGCGGTCGGTGCCGCGGGCGATGGCGACTCACTGAGCTGCAATCTGTCGCAAATCCACCGCTGGAACGGGTCGCAATGGGTTCACGTTCCGTCCGGTCCACCCAATGGCTGCAACTACCACGATCTGGAGGCCGTCGTTGCGCTCGGTCCGGAT
>CAYXEY010000168.1:0-5629 GCA_964464105.1 uncultured Planctomycetaceae bacterium | reverse complement strand
ATGCCTGGGCAGGCGGCGATTATTTCGATGGCGCTTATCACGGCCTGGCCCTGCACTGGGATGGCTCAAGCTGGTCACAAGTGTCAACGCCCATGGGCATTCGTGACTTCGTTGCCTATGCGCCGAACGACGTCTGGGCGGTGGGCGGGGGCATCGCGCATTGGGATGGCGAGTCCTGGACGCTTGTCGAGACATTTCCGCAAATCCTGGGACCGACTTTTGCCGGCGCAAGCTCCATCAGCCCATGCGACATCTGGGCCGGCGGTCGCCAGATCGACGAGGATGGTCGCCTCCTTCCCCTCATCGTTCACCTCGTTCCCGGCTCGACGAACATTCCCGGCGATATCGACGGCGACGGAAGCGTGAACATGATTGATGGGAATCTGCTCATCGGCGTCCTGATCGGGACGAACGCAAACCCGGACCACATTGCGCGATCCGATCTCAACAGCGATGGTGCGACAAACGGCGGCGACATAACGCCGTTCGTTGCTGCGATCTTACAGTGACAGCTACTACCGCAGACTTGGCGAACCAACAGGTTGATTTCGAATGACAACAACTCGAACAATTAATACCGCCATAGTGATTTCATTCTTCAACATAGTCCCCTGCCTGGGACAGGCCAATTACAGCGCCGGATTCGACAACAACGCAGCTGTTCAATCCGGGGCCGACGGCCCGCAGAACCTGATCAGTGCGGGATGGATTTTTCGCAATCAGAGCGCGCCGCTGGCGACCGGCACGTGGCACAACGGATACAACGATTGGTTCGCTCCGCAGGCCGGCGCGGGCTATCTGTCGGTGGGCAGCGAATCGACCGACTTTCTCGGCGGCGATGTGAGTCAGTGGGCCATCCTGCCGGCGATTCCCAATCAACAGGCCGGCGACATACTCGCTTTTTACGTGCGCCGATTCAGCTCAAGCAATGCAGACACGCTCCAAGTGCGGTACGCGCCCGGCGGTGGAACCAGTACCGGTTCCGGTGCGAACGGAATTGGCAATTTCACCACCCTGCTGGCCGACCTCAATCCGATCCCGCTCACCGGCTGGACGCTGGTCTCGGTGACTGTGCCGGGTACCGGACGCCTCGCCATTCGATTTTATGCGGATAATGCCTGCAACTTCTCATGCTTTGCGTCTTATGTCGGGATTGATTCGCTGACCGTGAAGCAAGCCCCGCCGGCCGGGCCGCCGTTGCCGGGACCCGGTCAGACAACGCACTGGACGACCAGCATCAGCCCAGTCGTGATTAACACGGATACAGCAATCGTCGCCGGCGGAACGGTCATTGTGGACCCCGGCGTGCAAGTACAGATCCAGGGTACGGCGGTGCTCTATGTGCTCGGTTCGATTCACTTTGACCCTGGCGCGGCGCTAAGCGTATCGAGCACCGGCAATCTGCGCGTCGAAGGGACCGGCGAGTTTCTTGGGACGGCCGCATCGCCGGTCACCATGACCGGCGGGGTCGGAGGCGCATTTGCAAAGGGCATCGAGGCTGCGCCAGGCGGCACGGTTCGCCTGGATCACGTCACTTCGGATTTACCGGTCTACGTGCATCCCAACACGATGATCTATGGCGAAAACACAAACACCATTGTCATTGATCATTCGACTTTCACCGGCGACGGCGACATTCGCGCCGGCAACGGACATCTGGCCATTCGCAACACAACCATCAACGGCCCGGCCGTTCGGGCACAGGAAACCTATCTACTTCTCGACCACGTGACACTGGACAACAGCACCCTCGAAACGGCTCGACGTAAGGCCGGACAACCTGTCTACTTCAACGAAATCACCGCGTTGAACTGCACGGTCGAGGCGCCGTTCCTGCTGTCGGGCTTTGACCATTTCTTTGGCTCGAATAACACCATCAGCAACAACCTGTACCCGGTGCACCTCATTGGCGGCGGCGTCGCGCGCGGCAGTGTCCTGCCCGCCTTCGGCAACACTCACAATTATGTACATGGCGGCATTGGCGAGTTCATTGGCCGGGTGACCTTTGCGAACACGGGCATTCCATACCGCCTGGACTTTGACTCCTCCGCGCCCGTCAACGAAGGCGAACTGACCATTGAACCAGGAGCAACATTGAAACTCGGTCCTGGCGCCTATGTTCACAGCTATGTCGGCGGAACGGTGATCGCGGAGGGCCTGCCGAATGCGCCGATTACCTTTGAACGTCTCGATCCCGCGCAGCCCTGGCGCTCGATCTCGTTTCGCAATTCACGCCGGCCCAAAATGGAATACTGCGTGGCCTCAGGCGCGGATTGGGCATTTGGCGCCGATGAGACCGTAGTTCGACTCGAGTCTTGCCGCCTGCAGGGCAATGCGGAAGGCGCGTCTGCATACAGTTTTGGCCGGCTCATCGCTCGAAAATGCGAGTTTCTCGATAACAGCATCGGTGTTCGTACCTCACCCGGCGCTCCGGTGGGATTCGGCGGCGGCACCGCAGACTTACTGGGTGGAACCAATCCCAATTCCTTCGTAGACAACGCCCTGGCGGTGGATGCACAGAACCCATTGAGTTACACGGTCGACGCAAAGGACAACTGGTGGAACGATTCGACCGGGCCGCAGAATCCCTATGTGGTGCCGTTTCGTGACTCTCCGCCGGACTTCATGAATCACCCGCCGATCGTGCGATTGCAAAAGCACTCATTCCTGCTTGAAGAGGGTCAAAAAGTCATTCTGCATTGGGACGCTCAAGATGATGACGGAATCACTGGCTACCGCCTGCTCTATTCGCCGCATGGTGAAAACCCTGGCCTTAGCTTATTGATGGACGGAATCCCCGGCAGCGCTCGGTCAGTAGAGGTGGTTGTCCCGCAGGCGCCACCGTCGTCCAACACCCAGATTTCGGTCCTGCGCGTGGTGGCGATCGACGCCGCCGGACAGGAGGGTTGGGACGAGATCCAGTTTGAAACCCCCTATGTCGATTTCGCCGGCAAGGTCATCCCGCAGCCTATTACCGGCACGTTCCGCCCCGGACAGCACACCACGGTTTGCTACAACGTGGTGGACGGCGCCTCGGGGGGAGTCGATGCGTATCTGTTTGCGGATGGTGACAACCAGGTCTTCTCGCTCGGCGGTGCGCACACCGGTATCAATTGCCTTTCTGGCACGATCACCATTCCACCCGTCAGCACTGATACCGCCCGAGTCGGGCTTCGGTACGGCGCGGGGGCGGGCGGACGCGACCGCTGGGAATTCACCGACGTCTTCTCAATCCGACCTGATCCGCTCGTGGGCGATGCGCCGCCGACGGTGCAGATGTTGACGCCGAATGCGGGGCAATCGTTGACCGGCGGCTCGGTCGTGCCGATCACGTGGTCCGCCTCGGACGATGAGGCGTTGCGCTCGTTTGACATTCAGGCCTCCTACGACGCGGGCCGAACGTGGCATGTTGTCGTTCGTGACCTTCCCGCGAATTCGACCGCCTACAACTGGAGACTCCCCGGCAGCACCCGTATCTCCGACGTTCGGCTTCGCGTAGTGGCCCGCGACCTGCGCTTTCAGAACACCTCAGCCGAAAGCGGCTCATTCACGATCACGCCGGGTATGGCGATCCTGCCCGGTGACGTTGATGGCAATGGCACAATCAACCTTGATGATATGGGCCTGTTCATCCAGGTGCTGCTTGGCAATGACCTCGACGCGGCGCACATTCTGGCGTCGGACCTCAATGCTGACGCTGTCGCCAACGGACTCGACGCAAAGCTCTTTGTGGCCGCGATGCTCGGGGGTTGATGACTCGCAGTGCTGCTGAAGAAAAGTTCCATGACACTATCGAGGACACATTCGCAGACCAGCAGCGAACGATCAAATGGGACTTTCCTGCGGCGACATGAGAGGACAATTCAGGAGACCTAGATGACTCGTCTGATTGCAGCAATTGCATCGATCGCACTCGCCGCCGCGAGCGCGGTCGCCCAGCCCGCGGCATGGCAACTTCAGAGCCCGGGCACCACCAACTGGCAGATCAACGACATGGCGTTTGTTTCGTCCGACCACGGATTCTTCTGCGGTTCCAACGAAGAACTGTGGGAGACGTTTGATCGCGGTCATACTTGGATCAACAGGATCCGCTACTCTGGCTTCGGCATCGACGGCAATCAGTTCTATTCGATTGGCTTCTTCGACGCACAGCGAGGCTTTCTCATCAGCAACGCGGAGCAGCCCGCGAAATTCACCGTTAATGCCGGACAAACGTGGCAATTGGCGACCGGCGCAGCGCCCTACGGACGGGAATACTTCGACATCATCTCGCCAACGCAAGCATTTCTGGGTGGGCCGCAGTTTAGCACAGCCAACGCCGCGGCTTCGTGGACCATGAATCCCTGGCCGACCGGCATGGGACGTGTTTTCAGTTTCGACATGCGTGACACGCAGGTCGGCCTCATGGCCAGCGAAACCTACGACCCGCCAATTGTCGCGGGCACCTACCGCACCACCAATGGCGGACAGGCATGGACACGAATCTCCGATTGGGGAACGGTGCTCTGGCTTCCCGACGGGACGGCCCTCAACGCGCGACCTTATCCCAACGCGCCCTTTCCCGTAGAGCGGGGCGCCCAAATTCACCGCTCCACTGACGCCGGTGTCACCTGGTCTCTCATCGCCGACCATGTAGCACCGGGCCTCCACGATCAGCAACAGGGCTTCTGGGATTGGTGCGCACTCAACCCCTCCACTGTTTGCGGTGTCACGCTTTCTGGCAAAGTCTGGCGCTCGGTTGACGCCGGCGAAACCTGGGAGCTCACGCAGCCCGTCGACCTCATCCGAGGCCCGGTGCCCGACACCGCCATGGGGATCCGCAATTTTGGGCAACATGTCTGGATTTTCGCCGAGAAGGGCATCGTGATGCGTTCCGACGACGGCGGACAGACCTGGACGATGCCAGCGAGCGGTGTAGGACTGGATGTGACCGAGATCCGCATGCGCGACAATCTCGTCGGGCTTGCCGCCGCGGGTGGATTCGTACTACGGACTACCAACGGTGGACAGCACTGGAGCGCTACCCGACTCAACGTCGAAGGCATCGACGACTTGCTGCCCGCTGATACAGACTTAATCGAAACCTACACCAACATCGCATGGGCATCGGCGACGACCGTGTACCTCACCGGGGTCGCCAGCAACTGCTGCACTGGACGCTTCATCATGTGGAAGTCCACCGACGCAGGTCTCACGTGGCAATACGTCTACAACCTCCAGGACACCGTGCGGGTCTTCGCGTTCGACTGCTCCGAGGTCATCTGGCTCGACGAATCCAACGCTTACTTGCTCGGGTACGACGTCGACCCATCATTCCCTGGTCCATCGGGTTACAAGTCCGCCGACGGCGGGCAGACCTGGACATGGATGAACTCACTTCTACAGTCCGCGGTCTATGACGCGGACTTTGTAGATGTGAACAACGGCTGGATTCAATTCCTGCAAACCGAGACAGCCTATACCACCAACGGCGGTGCCACCTGGAACGTCGTACACGTCCCCGGAGACGGCATGAACGACTTCGACATGATCAACCTTAACGTCGGCTACGCAGCTGGCGTGCTCGGTCAAACCTACAAGACCACCGACGGCGGGCACAGTTGGGTTCTGCTTCCGGCCCTTCCCATCT
>CAYXEY010000167.1:6263-9534 GCA_964464105.1 uncultured Planctomycetaceae bacterium | reverse complement strand
AGGCTTTTCTGATTTTCAGTCAGCCCCCAGCGCCCTTGCAGCGAGTTCATCAGGATTGCCTGGCGCTCGTGCTGCTGCCAGGGGGGCAGCCGGTCTACTTCGCGAATGAGCTCACGGGCGAATCGGTCCGGCTCGCTGTTCCAGCCCTGTTGCTCGAAAACCTGGTCGGTGGCCTGCTCGATGATCGGCTGGTGCTGGTCCCAGGGGCCCATGCCTTTGGCCTGGCGTTCAATTTCCTTCTGGGTTGACGAAATATCGCCTTCACCGCTGCTGAGGGTGCGCTTGCGCTGTGCGTTGGCCGACGTTGCGGAACAAGGCAACATAAGAATCAGGGCAATTCCAACGATCTGCTTACGACAATTCATACAGTCCTCAACTTCAACTTCCGGCGCGGCGAATCGCGTCGTTCAACTTCTGATGCACTTCCAGCGGCCGCGGAATGATCCGCCAGGCTGCCGATCCTCCCACAGACCCGAGGGCTCCGGCCGTCTGAATCAAGATGGTGCCCGATCGCGCCAGCCTTTCCGGCAGCGATGCGCTCAGCACGAGGCTCTGCACCCGGGTCAGTTCGCACTGGAACAGCTCAACGTTAAACACGCCGCGCAACCGCATGACCCGCCGGTTGGTCAGCACATAAAGCCGCGAGACCCACTGGAGCATAGCCCAGCCCAGTCGGCCGGCGACTCCGAGGTAGCCCGCCATGCGAAGATAGCCCGCTACATGCGGCGAAACCCAGGAAATGTTGGCCGCCAGCAACAAACCGATGCCCAGCAGAATCCACCGAGCCGAGGTCAGCGGCACAAACCAAAGCGAGGGCTTGATCGCCAGAATGACGATTTCGCCGCCATCCAGCAGGTGGGCCGGAACGATGTGCTCCACCGGCATCGCGATCACCCCGCCCTGCGGTCCCTCCAGCTGCGCGGTCACGCGGCGATCCGGGGCATCCGGCGGGTCGTGGAGCACAGTCATTCGTACAGCTCCGGTCGCAGAACGGCGATGTCCGGTAGGTTGCGATAGTGCCCGTCATAGTCCAGCCCGTATCCGACGACGAAGGAGTCCTCGATGTCGAAACCAACGAAATCGGCGGTGAGGTCTTTCGGGGCTTTGGCGGTCTTGCGCAACAGCACACAGGTTCGCAGGCTGGCAGGCAAGCGTTCCTGTAATTGGGCCGTCACCATACGCAGGGTCGTGCCGCTGTCGAGAATGTCATCGACGATAAGCACGTGGCGATCGCGGATGTCGTGGCTCAGATCCTGCAGGAATTGGGTCGCACCGCCGGTCGTCGTCGCGCCGCGGTACCGGCTTACGGTCATGACGCTGATCTTCATCTTGAAGGGCAGGGTGCGGATCAGATCGGCGACAAAAATGATGGAGCCGGCCAGCACCGGGACGATCACTAGTCCGCCGAGATCGTCCGAATAAGTGGCGGTGATCTCGCGGCCAATCTCTTCCACGCGAGTGCGAATCCGATCGCGATCGATCAATATGCGATCCAGGTCTTGCCGCATGGGGGCGATTATATCGCCCCCGGACGGGGCCACAATTTCCGATTCGCGGCGCATCCACAGGGCAAATAAGCAGTTGCGCCGTGATGGGTCAGTTTCCAAGGGGGTCTCAGATTCGGATTCGATCCACTGCAAATACGCCGAAATCCGGAGGCGTGCAACCGATGAAGAATTGGATTTGCGCGCGTCACATGGGGAATGGCATTCGGGGGGCCAGACATGGGTGCAAGAACGCTTCAATCAAACGGCGAAGACACCAATACGATTCTGGTCATCGAAGACGATGCTGGAACGCGCGCCTTGCATCAGCGCCTCGTCCAATCAGCCGGTTTTCACGTGCTGGTGGCCGAGGATGGCAAGCGCGGCATTGCGCTGGCGGAGGAGTTCGAACCCAACGTCATTCTGCTTGATGTCGGTTTGCCGCAAGTGAATGGGTTTGAGGTCTGCCGCCATCTGAAAAATCAGCTCTCGACCGCGGATATTCCCGTCGTATTTGTCACCGGCGAGAGCGCCGATCCCGAAACCATCAAGCTGGGTTTCGACGCCGGGGCGGATGACTTTCTCACCAAGCCCGTCAACTCGGCCCTGCTCATTGCGCGGCTCCGCGTCATCCTGCAGCAGCAGGCCCTTCGCGATGCCTACCGGCAACTGGCCACGCGCGACGCGCTGACCGGTTTGACCAACCGTCGCCAGATGTTCTTCGGCATCACCGAAGCGCTGATGCGCAGCAAGCGCGACGGCACGCCGACGACGCTGATCATGGCCGATCTGGATCGATTCAAGTCGATCAACGATCGCTGGGGGCACGACTTTGGCGACGAAGTGCTTGTGACCTATTCGCGGGTGTTGCAGCGCAGCGCCTCACGCCTCGACACCGCGGGTCGCATCGGCGGCGAGGAATTCGCGCTGGTGATGGGTGACACGACGCGCGAGGCCGGCGTTCGCGAGGCCAATCGCATTCGAGAAGTGTTTTCGTCGATTGTCTTCGATGCGGCCGGTGACTCGAAGCAGTTCACCTGTAGCTTTGGCGTGGCTCATTTCAGCGGAAAGCCCGACTCATTTGACGCCGACCAGTTCTTCAAGCAGGCTGACGTGGCCCTTTATGCAGCCAAGACCGGCGGTCGCAATCGCGTGGTCGCATATTGGGAGCTGGATCCCGAAAATCTTCCGGTTGTCGCGCCCGGTGAATCGCACACCCGTACTCGAAGCCGGAACAAGTCGGATCGGGCATATGTGCATGCCGATGATTCCGATGCCAATGCGGTGGGTCAACCTTCACCGGCGTCCGCCACTGCACGGCCGTCGACTTCTGCAGCGTCGAAGGCCTGATCAAGCGCATCGTTGAGCAGTCACGCTGCAGCCTCTACCATCCGGTTGAACATGTTACGAAACGTCATGACGCTGATTGCGTATGACGGTGCGGAATTCCACGGCTGGCAGACCCAGCCGGGAATGCGCACCGTGCAGGACTGCTTTGAGCAGGCCCTGCGCCGCGTGCTGCGACATCGCGTGGTCGTCTTCGGCGCGGGCCGCACCGACTCGGGCGTGCATGCGGCGGGGCAGGTGGCCAACTTCTTCACGACCAGTCCGGCGCCGCTTCAGGGGATCTTTCACGCGACCGGTTCGCGCGTGCCCAAGGACATGTCGATCATCCGGATGGACCCGGTGCCGCTGACCTTTCATGCGACACACTCGGCGGTGTGCAAGCTGTATCGCTATCGCATTCACAACACGCCCGGGCGGCCCTGCGCGAATCTGACCCAGCG
>CAYXEY010000167.1:0-6253 GCA_964464105.1 uncultured Planctomycetaceae bacterium | reverse complement strand
TGGGTCGGCACGCATGATTTCACGTCGTTTGCATCGAGCGGCAATGTTCGTTCCACCAACGTTCGCACGATTTCGCGCATCGACGTGTATCGTGAGGGGTTGGAGATCCGCGTCGATGTAATCGGCACCGGGTTTCTGTACAACCAGGTGCGCAACATGGTGGGCACGCTGATCGAATTCGGTCGTGGGCATTGGCCCGCCGAGCAGGCTGCTGAGATTCTCGCAGCGCGAGATCGCACGCGTGCCGGTCCCACGGCGCCGGCCAATGGACTTTGCATGCAATGGGTCCAATACGACATCCCCGGTTTGCCCGATTCGACGCAGGCGGTGCTGGATCGCGTGGCAGCACTGACCGGCCCGGTTGGGGCGGAGCGTGCGGATGTTGACGAGCGTCCTATTTCTTCGGCCCCATTGCCGCCGGATTACGATACAGATGAAGAGCCGGGCGCGTGACCGAAGCCGGCGTGTCCTCACGCCGGTTGAGGGTGAGACTGTCTCAGGCCCATTGCGCTGCACGATAAAACCGGTCAGAGGACAGCAGGGCTCCTTTCAGGGAACTCGGTCGGCGGCTCCATTCGTTATCATCCGCCCATGCGCATTGTCCATGTCATCACGCGGCTCATCGTCGGCGGGGCGCAGGAAAACACCGTGCTTTCATGCGAGGGTCTGCATGGCCGCGGACATGAAGTTACGCTCGTTACGGGGCCGACGACAGGCCCCGAAGGCTCAATTGTTGATCGTGCCCGCGGCGGCGGATATGCGTTTGTTGAAATTCCGTACCTCGTTCGCCAGATCAGCCCGACGGGCGACCTGCACGCCTATCTGGCGCTCAAGCGATTTTTCCGATCGACGCGTCCCGACGTCGTACACACCCATTCGAGCAAGGCCGGGGTGATCGGGCGGCTCGCTGCGCATGCTGCCGGCGTGCCGACCATTGTGCACACCATTCATGGCATGAGCTTCAATCGTACGCAGTCGCGCGTTGTTCAATCGGCGTATGCGATGGCAGAGCGATTCTGCGCCAAGCGCTGTCACGCCATTGTGAGCGTCGCCGATGCGATGACACGGCAGGCCCTTGAGGCAGGGATTGGTCGGCCCGGGCAGTACGAGACGATCCGCAGCGGCATGAATGTGGCCGACTTCGACCCCGAGTGCGTTCGCGGCGAGGTCAATCGCAAGGCATGGGGCATTGCACCGGAGCACATTCTCGTCGGCACGGTCGCGCGACTCTTTCAAAACAAGGGCTACGAGCAGCTGATCGAGGTCATCGCCCAGGCGGCCCCGCGCCATCCGAACTTGCGTTTTGTCTGGATCGGTGACGGCGCACATCGAGCCGTATACGAAGAGGAACTCCGCCGTCGAGGGCTTCGCGATCGCGTTGTGTTGACGGGACTATTGCCGCCGGCAGCGGTGCCCGAGGCGCTTGCCGCCATCGATATCCTCGCCCATACGTCGCAATGGGAAGGCCTGCCCCGCGCAGTGGTGCAGGCGCTGTTATTGAGGAAGCCCGTGGTCAGCTTTGATATCGATGGCGCTCCGGAGGTGGTCATTCCTGGACAGACCGGCGAGCTTGCCGCGCTGAATGACACGGCTGCGTTTTCAGAGAAACTGCACATGCTCGCCGACGATGAAAAGAGACGGCGGGCCTACGGCGAAGAAGGACGACGACGATGCGTGTTTGAATTTGATGCGGCAACGATGATCGACAGGTTGGATCGACTCTATCAGCGGCTTGCCGGCGAGGCACGCCGTCCATGATTCACTTGCGCGTCATTTCGATCAGATAGTCCTGGGCCGCGCCTGTCAGGCGATCGGTGCGAAGCGGCGTTCGCGAAATGCGCCGGATCGCGCGGTTGTATCGCCGCATCCACTCGTTGGGAATAAGCCAGGTGTCGCAGATGCGATAGACGATGGGCCAGACCAGGTTGCAGGAGAAGATCGCGGTGGTGCGGAAGCCGAGCGATTGGAATGCCCGAATCCACTGTTGGGCTGACCAGTTGTTACCCGATTGCCAGTGGGCATTTTCCATACGCCGACGGGCCGCGGCCTGCACTCGCATGTAGGGCGACGTTTGATTCGAAGTCGAGAAGACAATGCGTCCGTTGGGCGCAACGACGCGGGCGAGTTCAGCCGCCGCTGCGGGGGGCGGACTGAGCAGATAGAACGTTTTGTGCGAGAAAACGACATCGAATGCAGCATTGGCGAACGGGAGATGCAACGCCGATGCTTGTCCGACGCGATGACCAGCCTTCCGCGCACGGGTCAATGACGGCCATGATATATCGACGCCTGTCACCTTGACGCCGTGATGTTGCACGGCCGTGCAGTAATGCCCCGATCCGCATCCGACGTCGAGCACGCGCTGCCCCGGCGTCCATTGGATTTCCTTAAGCAGGGCGTGGTCCAGCTCCTCCTGAATGAACGAGGGATTGGATGGCGTGTGCCATTCGCGAAGTTCGAACCGGGCGCGACTGGCGATGCGCGCGAGAAGTCCTTCGGCGGGTTCATTCAATTCGACCTGGGCAGGCGCGGCGGGCATATGGGTACATCGGCCATCGGCCCGGGCCAGTATTCAATTTTGAGCGGACGGCGAAATCACGCGTAGCTGTGAAGCCCGACGATGTAGAAATTGACCACCCACCAGTTGAACTGCATGGCCGCAAAGCCGCCGATCGACAGGACCGCGGTCCACAGGGCGCGATCCTTTGACACGAATCGGGCGTGGATCAGAATCGCATAGACCAGCCAGGTGTTGAGGGCGAAGACCTCCTTGGGATCCCAACCCGACGGTCGGCCCCACGAATAATCAGCCCAGACGGCGCCCAGCACGATGCCGACGAACAGGGCGATCGTGGCGATGTAAATCAGGATGCATTGGCAGCGATCAAACTCGCGGAACAAGTCATAGCGGCCTTTCGGGTGAATTGCGCTGGCCGTGCCGATGGCACCGCCGGCGCTTTCAAGGAGATTCATCGGTGGCGCCGCTGCTGACGCTGCCGCAAGACTGAGCATGGGTTTTGGCATTGGAATCAAGGAAACGCGCATGCCCCTCAAAACTGCCATTGCGATGGCCAACGCGACGACGGAAAGGACGGCAGCGCCTGTAAAGGTTGGCGCGATCCACGCGTAGTAACCGGCAGTGCCCAGGATTGCGACCAGTTCGACGGCGATCGTGCCGATGGCCAGCGGAGAGCGTGGGCCCCGGGCTGCCAGGAACAAGTAGCAGTTGGACACAGCAAACGCCAGGGCAATCACGGCGTAACTCGAAATGATGAGCACCGTGTGAATTCGCAGCATGACGTCATCGAGGATGGGCGCCATGGTGCTGATGCTGTTGGACACGCCGAGCACGTTCAGCTCTGGCAAGGCCAGCGTGAACATGCCCAGAAATCCGGAGGCCAGCGCGAACACGCTGCGGGGGAGGACCAGTTCGAGGATCAGGCCGACAATCGCGCCGACAAATGTCGACGACACGACCGCCTCGTACATGTTGGCCACGGGGATGCGTCCGATGACGTACCAGCGCACGCCGATCTCGCCGGCGTGAATCAGAATCGCCACGGTTAGAAGGGCCAGCGCGACGCGCCGCGCCCAGCGGTAGCCGGTGCCGGTCGCAAAGACACCCATAAAGAAAGTGAGGATGTAGAACAACCATGACCACCACACCAGGTTCATCCGGTAGTACTTGACCTCCCAGACGCGCTGGGTGGACGTGGGGTAGGTGTTCGGGGCGAATGCGGCGAGCGCCTTCTGAAACTTTTCGAGATTAGAGTTGATTGCCGCGACGTCCCGATCCTGCCAAGCCTTCACGAAGTCGCGAAAGACGGTGAGCGTCGCCTCGGCTTGTTCAGGCGTCACGCCCTCCAGCGGCTTGGAATTCGCCATCCGCGGCAGGCGCGTGTTGGGCGCGAGGTTGCCGATCAACTCGTTCGGATGGTGCCAGGGCACGGCCGGATCGCTCGAGGCCGCGGGAACGACCAGCCAATCATCGCCAAATCGATCGAATGCGGCCCGCGCGCCGAGCAATTGGCCCATGGGGCGACGCAGCCGCGTATCGGCCGAGAGTTCGACGAGTATTTCATGGACCTCGGGGATATCGAGATACGCGCGCGAAACCAGGCCCTGCCGCTTGATCTTCGCTCGAGCGGCATCGTCGATTCCGGCTTTTGACGATGTCAGATGCTGTCGGATACCCAGGTCTTTGACAAAGATGATCGGGACGTCGGCGTAAGCCCCGGAGTTGAACATCATCTCGATCGCGGCGACGGTCGGTTGCAGGCCCATCAACTGCTTGCCCGCGCCGGCAATTCGCTGGGTGTGATCGCGGGCCCAGGCCTCCAGCGAGCTGAACCGCGCGTTGTACTGCACCACGATCGCGCCCAACGTCTGAGTGTCGATGTCGGATTGAATGTCGCGAAGCTTGGCTGCGGGATCGGTGACCGGCTCCGCGCCATAGGTGGCGGTTGCGCAGATCAATGCAATGAATGCAGCAAACAGAATAGCGCTGGTAACACCGGACAGCGGTCGTGACGATCCCTTTCGCTGGCCCGTCTGGTTGTCAATTTCCATCATTCCCGCAGCCTCCAGCGCCCTTCGCTTCATTCGTCTGATCAGCATCGGCTTGACCGTGAATGCATAAACCATGCCGATGGAAATGAGCACGCAGCCGAGCAGCATCGGCACGACGCCGCGCCGATTGCCCACCCCCAAGCCTGTGTAAGACTCTTCGTCTGGGGCGTGCGTATTCTGAAACAAATGGTAGTCGCCGATCTTCGCGGTGTTGTTCAGCCAGCACGACGTGTGCATTGTCCCTTCTGTTGGATCCTCATAGCGGAAAAAGCTCTCCCATCCGCTCTGCTGTTGGCCGCCGGGATGAAAGTCGGTCTTGAGCCGTTCGAGTGTGATCGGCGCGGGGAGTCGTCGTCTGGCGCGTCCATATATGAGGCTGATCTGGCGATCCCCGACGTTAACCACGGTGGCGGCGGTGTCCGGCGGAACCATCTGCGGATTGTCTACAAAAGTCGCATTGTAATAACTGAATGGAATCCAGACCGTAGTCGCCTCTGACTCCCGTCCACGCGGGGTCAGCTTGACGTGAATGGCGGTGAGCGATCGGCGCACATCCTGAAAGGGTCGCCGTCGGTTGGGCGGCACCACGACTGGATGATCCACCAGCCTGGGCTTCTCGATGATCTGACGAATGCTCAATTCGTTGCCGTCGTCGAAGCGCTCGGTCTTGCCCATCGTCAACGCCCGGACCGTGCGCGTGCCGCCGCGCGCCGTATAGACCGCTGTGGGTGTGAGATTTCGGCCCGCGGCGACGAGGAAGTGCGGCGATGTGCAATCGGCGTATTTAAGCACCAGGTTTTCGTCGACCAGACCACCGGTATCGAGGATTTTCTTGCCGGCCCGGTCGCGATCCTGATTCAATTCGGGATAGCGCTGCAGCACGCTGCGCTGAAACTCGCGCGAACCGGACTTCACCCATACCAGCGCCGTCGGCGTACGGGCCTCTTTGTGCGTCGCAGTCATCAATGGCCAACTGGGCAGCAACTGCTCGACGGTCAGCTCATACTCGGTGCCCTCGATCGGAATCGTCTGACCGGCGGTCACCTCATATTGCCGGCTGATGTTCTTGTCCTTGACGATGACATCGAGCACCTGTTTGCCGGCGACCTTGCGGGTCCAATCGGGATCGAGTTCGGTCCGATCATCGAGCCAGCGAAACTCCAGTCGTGTACCCGAGCGGGATTCATACATCGAGCCCGCCGGGATCGAACCGAACAGCCACTGATCCGTCGATTCTTCACCGGCCTTGAAGCTCAAATCCGCGGCCGGGGCGTCGCGCGTGCCGCCCGGAACCGGTCGCCGGTCCATATCGACATAGGGCAAATATGCGTCGATGGTTACGTCGAGGCCAAGATCTTTCGCGGCGGTCGACTCCGGGGGAATCACGGAGATGGGCATGGCCCAGGATTCGAGAATCGGAATCGGGCTGCTTCGAGCCGAGCGGACGGGTGCGCGGTTCTCGTCGGTCACCGCTTCGACGCCGGGCGCGATGATCTCCTGGTAGTAAGGCAGTTGCGGCAGATCGAAGTGATGGGTCTGTCCGTCGGATTCGATGACGAGTGTCGCGGTCTGCTGATCGAGGAAATGGTCCTCGACGTTGGCCGCTTTCAATTGCAGGGCGATGGCATCGCTGATTTTCGCGAAGTCCGGATGAGCCTCGTTGGTCTTGGGATCGAGCTGACGC
>CAYXEY010000166.1:0-9573 GCA_964464105.1 uncultured Planctomycetaceae bacterium | reverse complement strand
GAAGCGCCGCTTAATAAGACAACCACGACGATTGCCAGTCCCTTCGGCGGACCGGTTTACATCGTCGTGCCGAGGAATTGCAAAGCGGGGCCCATCGAGATAACGATCAAGGGCGCAGTGGAGATGCCTCACTTCGTCCTCGGAACAACAACGCCTGCGGAATGGAAAGATCGAATTCGCACGTTCCCCGCGCCCTGGGGCGAACTGGAAACCTCGAAAGTGATTCTGACTTTACCCAGTCGCGTGCTGCGCGACCTCGATGATCCCGAACCGCTGATGAAGTTCTGGGATCGCATCCTCGATGCCCACGCGACGTTGGCCACCATTCCGCTGAAGCGCGAGCGGCCCGAACGAATGGTCGCCGACGTGCAGATCTCCGCAGGCTACATGCACAGCGGCTATCCGATCATGACGCATCTCGACGTCGATCGCGCCTTTGTCGACGTGGACAGACTTCGGCGCGGTGAAGGGATCTGGGGATTCGTACACGAACTGGGCCACAACCACCAGGAAGGCGATTGGACATACGACGGCACCGGCGAGGTCACATGCAACTTGTTCAGCCTGCACGCGATCGACACTGTCTGCAAGCCGTTAGCCGGCAAGCGCGGACATGATGCAGTAGACAAGCCGCCGGACGTTGCAGCGTATCTAAAACGCGGGGCCAAGTTCGACGAGTGGAAACGCGATCCGTTCCTCGCGCTGCAGATGTACATTCAGCTTGAAAAGGAGTTTGGCTGGAAGGCATTCAAACGCGTGTTCGCGGAATATCGCGGGCTGGAGATGGGCGAGCGTCCGCGCAATGATGCTGAGAAGCGCGACCAGTGGATGGTGCGATTCAGCCGTGCATGCGGTCGGAACCTTGGGCCATTTTTCACGACTTGGGGAGTGCCGACGTCAGACGCCGCAAGAAAATCAATCGCCGACCTGCCCGAGTGGATGCCAGAGGGATTCACGAAGTAGAACGGTCACACTGTTAAGGTCCACGCATGCGTCCGATTGCCCGCGACGTCTCAGAACTCATCGGCCACACGCCGCTCGTTCGCGCCAAGCGCTTCGCGCCGGACTGCGAGCTGCTCTTCAAATGCGAATTCATGAACCCGGGCGGTTCGATCAAGGACCGCATTGGCTTTGCCATGATCGAGGATGCCGAGCGACGCGGTTTGCTGAAACCAGGGGGCACGATCGTCGAGGCCACCGCCAGTAACACCGGTCTTGCCCTTGCGATGGCCGCGGCGATCAAGGGCTACAACCTCGTCACGGTCATGTCGACCAAGACCAGCCCTGAAAAAGTCGCTCTCATGCGCGCGGTGGGCGCAGAAGTTGTCATTTGTCCGCGCGAGGCCGCCGCCGACAGTCCCGAGAATTTCATGAACAAGGCGAGGTCCATCGCCGCCGAGCGACCTGGCGCGTGGTGGGCCGATCAGTTTTCAAATCCTTCAAATGTCGCGGTTCATTACGAAACAACCGCACGCGAGATCTGGGATCAAACCTGCGGGCGAGTCGACGCATTCGTGGCCGGCGTCGGCACCGGGGGTAGCCTCACCGGTATCGGCCGCTTCCTGAAAGAAATGAAGCCCGCCGCGAAGGTCGTCCTCGCCGACCCTGTCGGCAGCGTTCTCGCGAATCTTGCCGAGGGTCGCGAGCCGGGTGAAGCGGGCACTTACGAAGTCGAGGGCATGGGCGGCGCCAAGGCCCCGGCCAATCTCGAACTCAATTTGGTGGATGTCGCAATTCGAGTATCTGACCGCGAGGCGTTTGACACCGCTGGGGAGCTGTTTCGCACCGAGGGTCTTTTCGTGGGCGGCTCGTCAGGATGCATTGCGGCAGCCGCGCGGCGCTATTGTCGGCAGGCGCCGCCCGGTCAATGTGTCGTCGCGCTTCTCACGGACGGTGGCCGCGGCTACCTGAGCACGGTCTACAGCCCAACGTGGCGCGCAGACAAGGGGATTTGATTTCCGCCCAACGCTACCCATCCTGGGTCCGCATTTGTACAATTTGTTCCCATGAATGCCAAAGAAATCATGTCCAAGCTCGAGTCGATGGGCGACGAGGGACGGCGGAAGCAGAATGCCAAGCCCTGGGCGGGCAACCCCGCAGGCGCACCAAAGCTCAAGCAATTCGGCTGCGCGATGGGGGACATCCGCGCGCTGGCCAAGAAGCTCAAGACGAATCACGAGCTTGCGCTGGAACTGTGGAAGACGGAGAACATCGACGCCCAACTGCTGGCCATCCTGATGATGAAGCCGAAGCAGATTTCCGCGAAGGAAATTGACAAGCTTGTTCGCACCGCCCGGTTCGGATGGGTGGCCGACTGGCTGAACTCGTACATCGTCAAGGAGCAGCCCGATGCGGACAAGGAAGCGCTCCGCGTCAAATGGATGGAAGACAAGGACGGTTGGGCCGCCCGCGCGGGTTGGAACCTGACGGCGTCAAAGATCAACAAGGGCGGCAAGGACGCGCAAGCTCTCGATTTGTCTGCGCTGCTCGACCGCATCGAAAAGGAAATGCCCAAAGCGCCGCCCGAGAAGCAGTGGACCATGAACAACACGCTGATGGCCATCGGCATCAAGGATGCCAAGCTCCGCAAGCGGGCCATCGCCATCGGCGAGAAGATCGGTCTCTACAAGGACTGGCCGGTGTCGAAGGGCTGCGTGATTCCTTATGCGGCGACGGCGATCCCGGAGATGGTGAAGCGGCAGAAGTAGTGGTTTTACTCGTGCACATAGGCCCAGTCGGCGATTCGCTCAACCATGCCTCCGTATCCGGTCGCAGGGTAGTTCTGGAGCGGCAGATATATGAACTGATCGAAGTTGATTCCGCCGCTGGGTGTCAACACAACCAAAGCCCAGGGGTTGCCTTCGTATTGAGATGCCTGCTCTCCGACCTGGTATTCGTAATTCGGATAAGCGGCCATGCCGGTGCCAGGGATGGCTGGAAGATACTCCGGTACGAGTGCGGACAGGACTTGAGGCGGCGTGCCAAACTTGGACTCATACGTGCGAATCGCTTTCACAAGCGGTGCACTGCGCAGAGCAAGATCTTTGAATGCGGTCATGCGAATTCGTGCACCCAGCCGAGCGCCGCCCAAGGTAGCCAATGCGAGAATCGCCGCCAGAATGAGAGATCGAAGGGCAACCGGACGATATTGAGGGTTGGTCAGCAGAAACGGCGCGACCAGCAGGGTCAACAACGCGGCAAGAAATGGGACAGCGAGGAACAATTCGATCCAGAGGAAGGACTCCGAGCCGTTTTGTGCGACGGCGAGGTAATGGAGTAGCGGGGAAACCCCGAGCGGTAGCATGCACACGGGGACAAGCCAATACAGCCGCTTGAAGGAAGAATTGCCCGTGGTTTCATCAACTGCATCCATGCCGTCGCCTCAGGCTTCCTTCCACTCATGGCCCACCCAGGGTATATCGACCTCCGTATCCAGCCGCAGCCGGAGGATCAACTGGGCGGCGTGGTGCTGGATGTGGCGGATGTTGTAAACATGAAGCTCCGCGCGCGAACATTTGCGTCGTGTAAATCCTGACCGCCCGGCCAGCACTTCGCCCGATTCCCGCGAGATTGTCTCGGCGGCCTTGCGTCGCACGAATTGCAGATAATCCAGTACAAACGCCCTGTCATAGAGCAGAATCTGGACGCGGTCTTCGAATTCCTCGTAATCGCGAAAGTCCGCCGCGTGCTCGGCGTGAAACGGCTGACGCTTCAGTACATCGACGTTGTCGCCGGGCTGCAGGTACACGTCGGCAAAGAACACCACATGAAATGCGGCCTGGCAGAATTTCAAGTTTGCGACGGGTTGATTCCAGCTTGCGTCCGGACAGCGCGCGATGGCCAGATGCAGCATGCTGAGCGAGGCTTCGTACTGGTGGGTCAGGAGTTCCGTTAGTGTCTCGATCATGACGAATACTGAAACCATTGCGGCACTGCACGTCAAGCGATTAGTCAAGAATTCACGGAGTCCCGAATGGCACAATCCGAGTCTGCAGGCGATGCGCGCCAAGTTACAATGATCGCATAAGCAGGAGCGACCAGATGGCAAAGGCAGGTAAGAAATCGAAGCAGGCACCGGCGACCGTGACGAAGAAATCCGCGGCAGCTGTGCGGCCAACGAGCTCGCGATCACCGATCCACAAGGACATCCGCGCGTACAACGTGGCTCAGTCGCCTGGCGACAAACGTATTTGCGAAATGCTCTGCAAGGCGATTCACGATAACCTGCCTGGCGCGGAGAACAAGATCTGGCATCGCCATCCGGTATGGTTCCTCGATGGCAACCCGATCGTCGGGTATCACAAACTCAAGGGGCCGCCGCAGTGCATCCGGCTCCTGTTCTGGAGCGGCCGATCCTTCGACGAGCCGGGCCTCGCCCCCGAGGGCGGCTTTCAGACCGCAGGGGCGCGATACAACTATGCTCATGAGATCGTGGCGAAGGATCTCAAGCGCTGGCTCAGGAAGTCCATTGCGATTCAGTGGGACTACAAAAACATCTTGAAACGCAAGGGGCGGCTTGAACGGTTGAAGTAGGATGCAATTCTTGCGGAGAATGACTCCGGCTGGCTGAAGCGCGGCCTTTCTATTCAGTTGCACCATACTGCAAATGAAGCAATCTGGCGGGCTGGCTCTTCGAGATGGCTACAACAAACAGATCGTCATAATCGCTATCCGCGATGGCAGGGGCCTCGTTCACTCCCAGGGCCTTGATGATCTGAGGAATGGTGTTGCTATGACCTGCAACCAGCACGGTTCCGCCTCGGAGCTTCTGAATCTGCGCGACCAGCGATTCTGTCTTGGCGGCATCGATCTGAGTGACAGCGACCTTCACAGCCTTCGCTAGCGGCTCAACCGTCTGCTGCGTGCGCTGGTATTGCGTCGCGAAAATCGCAGAGACGCCCGCCTTTTCCAACGCGTGTTTTAGGGCCGCGGCTCTCTTCTTTCCCGCCTCGCTGATTGGCGGATCGTCACCCGACACGACGGCCTTCTCGGCGTGACGCACCAGGATGACCGTTGTATCCCTAGCGTCCTCCCGCAGGGCGGCCGCCGCGCCAAAAACTACAACTAGAGTGCATGCACTGAGAATCAGGTGGCGAAAGCGGGGACGCCTTGTCATTTGATCCATCGAGACTCTCCAATGCCAATGGGCCTCTATCCGCCTAGCACCGCGTCCGCATCGACTCGCGCGATCGCTCCTGCGCGGCGGGACTCTCGAAGCCCTTCGACTTCGAATGCGCCCAGGCCTTGTCGATGGACTCCGTGGCAACGGGCGTCTTGCAGTCGGTGTCGCCGTGGTCGACGTCGATCGGGCCCAGGCGCTTGGCGGCGGCGGTAGCGATCTTGCGCAGGGCGGCATTGCGGCAGCCGATGGCAATGACCGCCGCGTTCATCATATAGCGCTGCACGTTGGGCGCGGTGTGAATCGTCTTCTCAATTTCTGCGAGCCGGTTTGCGAACCAGGCATCCTCGGTCGATTCATCGATCATCGCCATCGCGGCAACGAGGGACCACGCGGCATATTGCGTGGGGTTGTCCTTGGCTTTAAGCCATTTGTCAGCTTTCTCGCGTCCGTGCGGACTCTCGGCCGCCAGATGAGCGACATAGCCGCCGCACATCCGCGCGGTCGGGGTGGCAGCCCAGCGATCAAGCTCCTTGGAAGAAATGCCCGCGGGGTCTGCGATCTTGACGGCGAGGTTGCGGGCGTCGAAGTTCCCGGTGTCCCACAAGGCCTCGGCCAGCTCCTGGTCGACCTTGATTCGCTTGTAAAGTGTCTTCAAGGTTGCGAAGCTGACGCCGAACATCGGTTCTGTTGCGCCATGTCGGGCGTAGGTTTTCTTCGTCTGGGCGGAGCCGGCCTTTTCCAAGGCGGTCATTGTCTCTTTGAAGCTCATTCGCGCGGCGGGAGTTTTGGGTGACTTCTTCGCAGCAGGCTTCGGCTTGGGCATGGTCTTTGTCTTGGGCATTGAAACTCTCCTGGGAATTATAATTTCGTATTGTAACAGACCGGCTGGCTGCGTCGCTAGAAAGACGACGTACATGAATGAAGCGTTCCGTCCGGCTCTGTGAAAATGTAGATGCAGCCCAGGTCTCCAATCAAGATGCCGCGGCGATCACGTATTCGCAGCTCCTCGGAACTGATTGGCTCGGGGACATTGACGAAGGGATATGGCAGATCGGGGGATGGCAGAACTGATGCGATCGTGCAAAGAGGTTGACCGGGATGCGATTCATCGCCCTCTTGAATTAAAAAAGGCGCTCGGCCGATTTGAGTTGCCTGCAGTTGGAGTATCCAGTGCTCGGACCAGACTTCCTTGCCATTGCAGACCGGATACTCCAGGTCATTTGATCTCTCAGCATCCGGGTAACTCGGCAAGCGACAACGGTTTCCAAAGTACGGATCAAAGACCTCGCTATCCAAGGGAATCTGGTCTCGACGGACCAGATCATGATCTCCAAACGATTGCCATTCCATGTGAAGTGTCTCGGATATGTCGCTCGAATCATCACCGAAGACCAGAAGCAGGTCGCCGGGCAAAGGTCCTAGGATGTCTCGGGAGTTCGAGAAATTGAATTGAGCGATGAACGACAATGGCCGACCGGAGGCTCCGCAGGGCCATTGAAGTTGGCGAGGGCGATAGGGAAGACCTCCCAGCTTGGTGGCGAATCGACGGTCCGGTTCACCCTTTGAGAGGACGAATATATCGACCGGGACCGGAGTTCCCCAATCATACTGATCGACCATTCCACGGCGCAACCACTCGATATTGCAAATGTCGCGAGGCCCCGTGATGTCGCAGCCTTCGTAGCGCCCGAACATTTCCTGAAGCGGGCAGCGGGGCAGCCATTCATTTAGATTGAATTCATAATTCATGTCGAGCCACTGATTAGATTGACAAAATTACAAAACAATGACGGAGGCTTAGGCATCGTCCGCCACCGGACAGCTCAGACTCTTGTCGTACATCCCCGATCGATCAAAGCAGCAGGGGCGGCGCTTGCCCTTGGCGAGCATGTCGCAGGCCGTCGCGATTCGCTTGACGCGAGTTTCGGCTTTCTTGCCCGAGGTGATCCAGTGAATGAAGTCGCGCCGCGCGGCGGGCGTGATGTCCATCCATGCTTCGCGGGCTTTCATCGGCGCGGCGGTGAGCGCCTTCTTCAGATCGGCCGGCACCTGCGGCTCCGGCTCCTCGGACATCGGCGTAATCTCCAGCGTCACGACGTCGCCCGCTTCCACGCCGGCCGCCGTGCTAAGCTCCGGTTCCACCTTGAGCCAGTGTCCGCCCTTGCCATCGGGTTGAAGCGTGGCCTGAAACGCGAAGCCATTGAGCGTGGCTTCAATGCTGACCTGCCCCCGCGACGGTAGCTTCGCGCTGGCCTCAGTTGGAAGAGCAAGAAAGGTCCAGTCGGCAGGTTTCCCAGTTTTCTTCGGGCGCGAAATACTCGCCGTGAATTGCGTTTTTCTCGCCGTCGTGGCTTCTTCAGGCTTGAGAGCGCGCTGTTCAGTGCGCGAGTAGGCGTTAGGCGCTACGGAACTCGCTTTTCGCGGCACGGGTAGTTCTCCTGATCGCCTTAGTGCTGGAGATGGTGTTGGGATGTTCTGAGGCTAATGCGATCCATATGCCTTGTCCTCGATATATCATACCCAATCGAAGTATCTGACCCACCAGGAGCGTATGCCATCCACTCCAGGGTTCAGGCCGGTGTACGGCTGACACAAGACTTCGACCGGCACATAGATGTACCCATGTGACTCGAGCAATGCGACTACGGCTCTCAGTAATTCCGCTGGCACTGTTTCTTCGTCACTGACAGTAGACAGGTCCCCAAAATTACTGAACCGAATCACGGCGTGACTATCGTTTCCCAGCGGGAGAAATATCTGGCTGTGGAAGCTTGCGTCCTGAATCTTTCCGCCGGTTTCGGATTCAATTCGAAAGCCCAATTTTAATGAAAGCGAGTTCGCGAACTTTTCGAACCGCTGGGCAGCGGCCGCGCAATCGAAGTCGGGAGGGTATTCCCAATAACGCGGGTCATCGTACTTCTTCAGAATCGCGGCGAAATCCATCGTTCTGCCAAGAGATCAAGGCTCATTTTCAGAATCAAACTCCGCCCCATCGAACTCCATCGCTTGCGGCTCGGGCGCCTTCGGCAGCAGCCCGTCGCGATCATAGGGCGGGTCCTCGTGTGGCGGGATCACGTCGTTGGGCCACTCCTTCGCCCACCGCTGTCGTTCCTCCTCACTCTCGTAGTAGCGGAGTCCGATCTGCATGTCCTCCTCCGAGCATCCGCCCAGAATGTCGAGATGGTTGATCCACCCAGAGCCCGGTGGCATGACCGGTCCGGGTTCGCGAAGCAAATCGGTCCAGAGGTCCGCGTACAGCTCGCGATCGCTGAGGTGGTCGGTGCGGTACAGATAGGTATCGCGCGCCGCCAGCGCGCGGATGACCTCCCAGAGCTTGTCGTGGAGCGTCTTCTCATCCAGGTCCGCGGGATCGGGCAGCTCGATTCCGTCCTTCACCAGTGCATCGAAGACGCACGAAATCGGGGCGGACTCATACGCGAGGATGTTGCTCAGAAACTGCTCGTGGACCGCGGGCGGACAGTCGTCGCTGGCGTCCGACAAGTGCATACCCCGGTCTTGAAGCGCGTGCTCGAGTTCGTTGATGCGGATGCGGCGATCGATATCGTCGAGACTGCTTTCGTCACGGGAATCGTGCGGGTCATTCGGCAGGTCTGGGTTTTGCATGGCAGCCTCCCGGGGAAAGTGTACATCAGGCGGGGCCAATCTTGCATCGGGCACGCGGATGATTCGTGGTCTGGTTGGCCATCAATCATCGCGAGCTGAGCTGACGGCCATACCGTTCAGAAATTCAACTCGGTAGATTCCGTCCGGGTCACTCGGATGAACAGATTCAAGCACGAAGTCGGATTCAGATTTGAAGTCGATGCCATACGGCTCAAACCCAGCCGCGCCACACTCAAGCCAGGACATGTCTTCATGTTTCGTGAGGAATTCTCTTGCTCGCACGACCAGCGACGGCAGCCGGTCCAACACCGACAGAAGTTTCTGCGACTGCTTTGGCGTCGGCGGGCCTGAGGGACTATCCAGGGTGACCAGTAGATCGCGTACCTTTCCTTCCCAATACGTTCCATCCGTTGACGAAAGCAATCCCAGGCCAGAGACGTCTTGAGTGACCCTGCGGGCTTCTGCACGCCGGAGTTTGATGGAAGATGCGACGACGGTGTAGATAAGTCGGCCAATCATGATGAGGGAAATCAGCGCGAGGATCGCCGCAAGGATCAGCCCAACGACAACCGGCCAGGTATTCAAACGCAGCGTTCCTCGAGAGGACGATTCGGAGCTGACGAATGGACGTAAGACCACCCAATCTATCGACTGACATGCAAACAGGGTACGCGGGCGCCAACCGGTCGAAATTGATCAGGTGAACAGTGGAGCAGGTGACCGCAGGTGAATTTGATTTGCAGAGAGAGTGACGCAGAGGCGGAGGAGCTCTTCCTCTCTCCTGCTCAACTGTTCAACTTCTCACCTGCTCCATTGCGGCTCGGCCG
>CAYXEY010000165.1:7854-9621 GCA_964464105.1 uncultured Planctomycetaceae bacterium | reverse complement strand
TTGGTCGTTTTCATCTACCTTGGATCGGCAGAAAAACTGGGTTTTCTACAGAGCAGGACATTCTACTTTTTGAACCCAATCGCCGCCGGGCTTATGGCCACGAGAATGCAACCGTTACGGCGCGTAGTTGAAGTTCACGTGATTGACCCCATGACAGGTCAGCGTACACGTCCCGCTGAAGTTGCCGGTGTCGTTGTAGAACCGCTGTCCGCCCACGATTGAGACATCAAAGTTAATCAGATTGTCGTGCCGATTGCGCGGACCGGCTACGCCGTGGGCCGCGTGGCATGCGCTGCAGGGCGAGCGGGCGTCGACGATGTGCCGCCGGTGAAAGCGAAAGCTCTGATCCGAAAGGATCGAGTTGCGATCGTGACATTGGTAGCACAGGGCGTAGGCCTGCGGCGATTCCATGGTGAAGTCGGCGGTTTCGTAGCGATCGGCCAGCAGAAAGTCGAACCGCGAGCCATGCGGCCCGTTGGGTCCGCCGCCGCCCAGTTGACGGGCGTCGGGATTGTTGTGACAGGCCTGGCAGGTCATGGTCACGATGCTGCGGGCCTGCGGCACCAGGCTGGGCACCTCCACGCTGCCATTGCTGGACGGAAACGCGATCGGATGGGCCGACGCGGCCGAGGCCTGCACCTGCCGGCGGATATTGCCACCGGTGTCGCGCTGCCGGGGGATACGCCGCAACGGCACGGGGTTGTCCGAATGGCAGCGGAAGCACACTTCATAGTACAACCGGGCACGCTCGGTGGGCGCGCCGCCCAGGCGAATGCCGGAGACGAAGTCCATGGCCGGCGGCACATCGGGCAGCATGGCGCTGCGCGGCGGGGTGAGGGCGAACTGGCTTTCGCGCACGGCATGCGGATTATGACAATCGACGCAATCAACATGCACCTTGCCCATGAGGGCCGGCTCGGCGGCATCGTGGCGGTCGCGGAACCGATCGGTGCGGTGTCCGCTGCGCTCGTTCAACACGTGCAGAATGTCGCGCCCGCCGAGACCGCCGTGGCAGGTGATGCACAGGTCGAATGACCGGCTGCGAAGCAGTCGCTCAGGATGAGCCGCGCCATGGGTCTGATGGCACGCCGTGCAGGCGGCGTCGTGCATCGAAGGATATTCCAGCGGCGCGCCGCGGGTAATCGCGGGCGGCACAAGCGCCGGCGCATTGGCGTGGCTGCTCTGGTTCCAGCCGTCCATGTTGTGGCAGGTGCGGCACAGGGCACCTTCGCGCGCCGTGATGCGCAGAAAATCGCCCTGTTCGTTGTTATGCGCATCGTGACAGGCGACGCATTCCATCTCGCCCTTGGCCCCGAGCTTCACCCGCTTGCTGACCAGGTCGGGCGAGCGCAACTGATGATCGCGATTGGCCAGTTGCCGGTCATAGCGAAACCCGATGGGATGGTCGTCCGACAGATCGTTGGTCAGATTCGACGGTCCGGTCGGCATGAACGGCTGATTGAGGTGAATCGGATCATTTGGCGGACGGCTCAGCACCATGCCCATGGCAATGCTGCCATCGTGACACGAGAGACACATCTTGCTGGCGCCGCCGGGCTGATCGATGCGGGCCTGGGTCGTGCTGCTCGAATAAATACGGTAGTAGGCCGTGGGGTTGCTTCGATTCCACAAGGGCACCTGCGGGTCGGAGCCATGCGGCGTGTGGCAGAAGATGCAGACTTCGTTTTCGGTGGTGGCGCGGACGGTGCCCGGCCCGCTCGCCGAGAGATTGTGCTTTGAGATGACCACGCTCTCGTCGCCGCGTGC
>CAYXEY010000165.1:0-7844 GCA_964464105.1 uncultured Planctomycetaceae bacterium | reverse complement strand
ATTTCGTTGCGCTAATTTGTCTCATTGCTGCGCTCCGCCAGGTACTGGAAGATCTGCACGCGGCGATTGTACGCGTCGGCGATCCAGATTCGATCCTGCTCGTCGATGGTAATGCCCGCGGGCAGATGAAACTCGCCCGATCCCCGGCCCTCCTGTCCGAAGGCCATCAGGAGCTGACCTTCGACGTTGAAGATCTGCACGTTCTCGAACTGGCTGTCTAGCACATAGATGTGATCCTGCGAGTCGATTGCGACGCCGCGGGGCAGCGAAAAGTTTCCGGCGGCATCGCCTTTGCGGCCGAAGGTGCGGATCGGCTCACCGGTTGGGCTGAGAATCTGCACGCGGGCGTTCATCGAATCGGCGATGACCAGGCCGACATTTGACTTGAACGCAACGCCCGAAGGGAAATTGAATTCGCCCGGACCGGTGCCGCGTGCCGTGCGCCGCCACAGCTCCCGACCGGATGCATCAAATGCCACGACGCCATGCGCGGCTGAATCGACCACGAACAACCGGCCGTTCGCGGCATCCCATGCGAGCGAGGCCGGTCGTTTCAATGCGCCGCGACCCATCGAGCGGCGATACTCGCCGGCGGCCGAGTAGACCAGCACCTCCGCACGCTGCCCATCGGCCACGGCGACCTCGTCGTTCATGACTTCGACGTCCATCGGCCAGGCCAGCGCCTCGCCGCCGCCGTCGCGAATCGGCTTGAATGCCCGGCTGCCGAGATTCATCAGGTATACAGCAGGAGATTGACTATCGGCAATGTAAACCTGATCGCCCCGCGCCGCGGCGCCGACCGGCGTCGTGAAACCCGTAACCGGCGACGGCCCGCGGAAAACGCGGCCCAGGCCCTCCCACGAGCTATGCCCCTTGTTGAGGCTCTGCTCTCCGGCGAGTTGGCCGACGTAGCGAATTCGCGCTCGATCCGGCGGCTTGGGCCAGACGGTGGATCCGAGGCCGCTCTGAAAGATCGGCCCGTCCGGCTTCGAGCAGCCGCCGGCCGCGATCAGCCCCACGAGGAGAATCAGCGGTATGCAACGCGTCACCATTGTCTTCCCTGCCCGATGATCGGGATCGTACGGCGAATCTTAAGCCAGACGCCGGCGGAGTTGTCAGTCGAGGTCGGCAGGTCGAGCATCTCGTATTCGACTTCCAGCGATAGGGCGAACTCGCCAATCGTGTAAGTCAGCCCGCTCCGCAGATCGACGCCGAACGTCTCGCCGAAGAGCGAGTCGTTCTCGTAACGAAACTTGGCGGAGGTGTTCGACTCGATCCGCGTGTTCATGACATAGCGATGGGTCAGGCCGGTGTCCAGCAGGGTGGTGAAGTGGTGCTGCAGGAAGTCATTGCCACTGAAGTCAAAATAAGAGAGTCGCATGTCGGCGTTCAGGGTGTGCGGCGCGGCTTGATAGAGCAGGGCGTAACCCGTCAGATGGCCCGCCTGGTAAGGGTCAATCGAATCATCGTTAAACTCGTACTCAGGACCGATCGACCAGCGCGGCTTGCGATAGGAAACGCCGATGCGATGTCGGTTGATGTTGCGATCGGTGAAGGTGAGAAAGTCCTGACCGGTCAGTTTTTCATCCTGATAGCTGAGGGCGTAGTACGGCGTGAGGCCCATCGCGAGATCGTCCTGCACGCGGAAGTCGATGCGATCGCGCGTGGCTTCGAAGTTGTCGTAGGTGCGATAGGTGTAACTGACCATGACAGTCTGCCGATTGCGAATCCGACCGAGGGGGTTTCGAACGAGCGTGGTGACATCGCCGAGTTGCACGACGTAGAAGTCCACGCCTTCGAAGAAATAGACCGGGCCTTCGGAGGCGCGCACCAGAATGCCGAGGCGATTCACGTGTCGCTGGGATAGATACACCGGCAGGGGGTCGCGAAAGGTCGCCGCTTCATCGATGACCACGCCGCCGGTGCGGCCGTCGTCGGTGGTCGATTTCGAATGGAGATACGAGAGATTGCTGGAGAACTCGCCGCCGGTGTGCGGCTTGCGGAATGCGAAATCGACCAACGCGCCCCATTCATCGAGGTCGTAGCCCTGGTCGGAGAATTGCCGCAATCCATAGAGTCCCGCGGTGCTGGTCAGCATCTCGCGCCATTGATGGGTCAGGCCGATGTCGCCGCGGTGGGTCGTGGTCTCAAGGTCGCCGTAGGACTGCTTGAGGAACTGGGCCTTGTAGTAACTGGAGAGATCGTCGGTGTGCTGCAAGCGAAGACGAGGGGCGGCCTCCATGACGTCGCGGGCCAGGTCGCCCTGTTCGTCCTCAATGCGAACGAGTCCATCAAACTGGCTCCGTTGATCGGGCCCGAACCGAAGGCTCTCGTTCAGCGAGAAGTAATTGCGCGTGGTGTCGTAGCGCGTTCGCGTGCCGGAATAGCGATCGCTGCGCCGCTCGTGCTCAAACTCCAGCGAAAGAGATTGCTGATCGGTCGGCTGCCAGGTCGCCTCATAGCGCAGCGAATCTTCGCCTTGTTCCTCGGTGTCCATGAGATCGCGCATGCCGCTGTCCAGCTTGTCGAACAGATGCTCGTATGAAAGCTGCATGGGCAGCTTCTCGTCGTTGTAGGAGAGTTCGATCGCGTATCGCTCGCGCCGGCGATCCAGGCTCGGCAGGAACGGACGCGGCAACCGGTCATCGAGTTGCGACGCGCCGGCGGTCGCGGTGATCTTGCCCGCCGGAAAGGCTCGCAGACTCAAGTCGTATTCCAGGATCGAGCCATCGGGCCGGGTGGAATCGTTTGGCCCGGGCCGGGTGACGTCGTAACGCTCCTGCGACAGGCCTAGGCGCACCATGGCATCGTAGAGCAGGGTTCGTTCGTTGATGATCGAGCCGCTGCCGGCCAGCCCCAAAGTCTCCTCGAACCGGGTGATGCGTTCGCGGCGGGCGTAGCGCGGCTGACCGATCCCGGCGGCGTCAGTGCGTACCGTGCGATGCTGAGTCAGTGCCTCAAAGCCCAACTCCGCGGAGAACTCATCGAGGGCGAAATAGTTCTTTGTGGGTGTGGGAGTCGGCTCTTCGTATTCCGATGCGTCCTGCTCAGCGGGCTGACTGGATGCGAACTCGGGTGCGGAATCTTCCGCAGTCAGGGCTTGCGGGGCATTTGCCTTCACCGTGCCGGTATTGTCATGGCCGATGGGCTGCGAGGCGGGCAGCAGGATGAGTTCCTCGCCGCGCGCCCGTGCGACGGGCCACATCCCGAGTGCGACGCCCACTATGAGAAGCCCGCAGTGTCTCATGGGTGATTTGGCGTCCAGGGAAGCAAATGGTCCGAAACTTGAATTATGGCCGCCACGTCCTTGTCGTGGTTGTATTGCGTCAAGGTCGATACACTAGCGGCTGAGTCAAGTACAGCGAGCCCATGCAAAGCACCAAAAGAAAGATCGGACGAAGTCGGTTCGCAGGCACCCTGCAAGTCGCTGCGGCTCTTGGCATTGCGCTGTGGATCGCGTCCTGCTCGGATGGCCCCGGACCGGTTGCGACCACCGGAGACGATGGTTCGAATCGTCCATCGAAACTGGGCGACGTCGGCACCGACGCCGATCAACTGGGTGCGGGCATCGTTGGAACCAAGCACGATTTCACGCACGGCAGCGGACGTGCGCTCGACCTGTGTACCCCGTGCCACACACCGCACCTCTCGGTGGTTAAGCCGCCGGCAATGGACAGTCGCGAACCGACCGTGCAGCGGTTGCGACCCTACTCGGGCGCAGGCGTGGACCTCGACGAGAGTTCGTTGCTCTGCCTGAGCTGCCACGACGGTGTCGTGGCCAAGGATGTCTATCGCTCCGCGCATGCCGCTCGCATCTCCGGCCAGCTGGGAAGTTCATGGGTGGGGAAGGCCAGCCTGACCAGCCACCCGATCGGCGTGAAGTATCCAGTCGCCGACTCGACCTATCGCACCATCGAAGCTGCGACCGCCGACGGCGCCATCAAACTTCCGGGCGGTCGGCTGCAGTGCATATCATGCCACGATCCACACAACACCCAGCGCTTCGAGTACATGCTGGTGCGCTCCAACCAGGGGAGCCGACTTTGTTTGGCCTGCCATCGGCTCTGACACGCATGACTGCTGGTGCGAGATTCCTTTCTCGCACCCACCCTCGCGGGAATCCCGTCCCGCGTCTGCTCGCATTTGGTGCGAGAAACTTCTCTCGTTTCAACCTCCGCCTCGCACGAGTTGTCGCTTCCGTCGCGCTCGCGTGCATCCTCTGCAGCTGTAAAACCGATGGCGGCTCGGCATCGCGCTGGAACACGGGCGATTCCGTCAAGCAAGGCATCTATCCGCCGGCGCCACAGTCGCCCCGCGTAGTCGCCCTTGGAAACCTTCACGCCGGCGCCCAGCCAACGCCCACCGAGGTCAAGGTGTCGATGTTCCTGTTCGGCACCGAGCCGGAGCCGGCCCTGGCCTTCGTGCGTCCGACCGATTTGGCGTGGATGGACGATCAGTTGATCGTCTGCGATGGCGGCTTGGCGGCCCTGCTGGCCTGGAGCTTTGCAAACGAAACGCTTGCTCAGCTTTCTCAATCCGGCGCGGCGCGAAATCCGGCATCGATCAGCATTGCAAGCGGCAATGACATCCTCGTCACCGATCCGGAAGCCGGTCTTGTCCATCGTCTCGCTGCCGATGGAACCGAGCGGGCGCGATACAAGCTCGACGCCGAATATAGACCGGCCGATGCGTTGCAGGTCGGCGAGAGCGTCTGGGTCACCAATGTCGCCACCCATCGCATCGAAGTCTTCGACGCGAAAAGCGGACGGCTCATCCGTTCGATCGGTCAGCGCGGTTCGGGGCAATTGCAGTTCGGCATGCCGATGGGCCTGGCCCAGGCGCCCGGCGGAAACGTCTGCGTAGTGGATGGGCTCAACGGCCGCGTGCAGGTGCTCTCCGATGAGGGGGCATTTGTCCGCATGATCGGTGGACTGGGCGACGTCGCGGGTCGGTTCGGACGCCCGCGCGACGTGGCGGTCGGCCCGGATGGAACCGTGTTCGTGACCGACGCGGCGGCTCAGCGCGTGCATGCGTTCAATGCTGAGGGCAGGGCATTGCTGGCCTTTGGCGATCAGGCCGATCCGATCGGCGGATTGTCGATGCCCAACGGTATCACCATCTCGACGCGCGGACCGGGCGATCGAAAACTGCCCGAGGGTTTCGTGGCCGACTATTACATTTATGTCGCCGAGCAACTGCTTCGGCCGGGCATTCGCGTGTATGCGTGGGGCAAACGGCCCGGCGACGCGAACGCACAGGTCGCCTCCGCCACGCGCCCGCAGGATCGGCCCTCGATCGCCCCCAATCCGCATTGGTCGGCGGTTTCGTGCGGCGAATGTCATCGCATGGACGCAGGCCGACCGCAGAAAATCAACATGAACGACGTGGACGGCGTCTGCCTGAACTGCCACGATGGTCGCCGCGCCCGTGCCGAGCCGCATCCGGTCGGACGCCCGGCCAAGACCGCATCGGTGAGCACACCGGCGGAATGGCCGACACATGCAGGGTTGATCAACTGCGTCAGTTGCCACGACATTCAAAGGCATTGCAGCACGATTGTCGCGCGGCCGGCGACCAATCCGGCCATGCTGCGGCATCACAATCCCGAGCGTCCGCTGGAATTCTGTTTGAAATGTCATACCGCGGCCGAGTCGTGGCAGATCAGCCCGCATCGACAGATCAACGATCGCGGCGGCATCAAGAGCGAGACCTGCGCTTTCTGCCATGTGCAGACGCCGTCCATGCCGGCTGACGGACTTCGCCACGACAAGCCGCAACTTCATGCTCAAGGCTCGGCGCTCTGTCTGACCTGCCACACGCGGCATTGGGACGTTTCGCCGCGCGGTCATGTCGATCGGCCCGCGCCGGCCGATTTCATTGCGGGCATCAAGGCCCGCACGATACCAGGCGGATCGTCGTCCGCCTCTGCGTCGGTCGCCGCAACGCTGCCGCTGGCCTCCGGTAATGTGACCTGCTACACCTGTCATAATCCGCACAGCCCCGGCCTCTTTCCGCCCGGCAGCGCGCTGGGCGCCATGGCGACTAATTCCACTGATCGGGCGATTTCCCTGCGGGCCAATTCGACATCCATGTGCATCGCCTGTCATGACAAGTGATCGCATCGCCCAGCGCGACGTGCGTTTGGCCAGTTCTTATTCCGGCTGCGGCGGGCGGTGAACGCCGATCGCGATTTCCGCGGCCCGTTCAGGTGTAAACGCAAGCGTGGGTTGTGAATAGGGGTTGTGGCATCTCAGGCATACGACGTCGGCCGTCACCGCGGCGAGGCCCTCTGAGTCGCGCACCACTTGCGAGCCATCCGGCGTGAACATGTCCAGGTAGGTCTTGTTCTCCGTCGTGATGCGGAAAATATGCGTCCGCGTATCGCCTTGGTGTCCGTAGGGGCCGACCAGCGCATCGGGCGCCGACGCGCCGCTGCGCGTGGCGAACGGCATGTGACAGCTCTCGCAGGACAGCTCTTCGCGATAGTCGCCACGAACGAAAACCTTGCCCTTGTGCAGGGCCATGTTGGCGTCGTCGTGGCAGGCCGTGCAGGTGTTGCGAATGGCCGCGGGCCTGTTGTTGACCACTGATTCATGCGGGTCGTGGCAGTATGTGCATGCAAACGTGCTATGTCCGCCGCTCGCCTTAAGTTCGCTCCATTGCTGTCGATCCCGGATGAACCCTCCGGCGGCGAGAATCTCTCCTGTGGTCGACGCGAACGGCCTGGTATGACACTCGGCGCAGGTCATCGTGCCGTTGACATCAACAAATAGGTTGCGAGCCGGCGGCCGTGGGATGTGCTTTGAACCCGGTCCATGGCACGCCTCGCATTGAACGCCTGGTTCTGCCCAGGTTCCTTCGATGCCGGGTCGATTCTCCTGGAACATCGGGTTCGCAGGATCGAGCGGCTTCGGGCCGGTGGTCTCGTAGCGAAAAGTCTCGAAGTCGTATGGCGTGGCGGTTAACGCGGCGGGGAGGTAGTCCACGAATGCCGGATCGGCGCCGAGGGCAGTCAGACCCAGATTCCACTGCGTCGGTTGGCCGGTGAGTCCGGTGGTAAGCTGATAGCCGTTGTTATCGACGAACAGACCCTTCTTGGTGTACCCGTCGCGCACGTAAGAGATGTCAGGCCAGCCAAAACCGGCAGGGGGGTTGGGTACGCCGTTGGTCTGTCCCTGATCGGGATAATCAGGTGCTGATCCAAGGATGCGCTTGAGCGCCTGCGCATGGCCGTGAATCGCAAGCTTCTCAGCAAGGCCCGGATGACACGACTTGCATGCGGCTGACGAGACAAAGCTCGCGCTGTTGTTGGTTTTGTCCGTGGTGTTGTAATAAATCGGAAGGCCCGGACTGGGCAACCCCGTCCCCGGCGGGCATGAGCCTCCCGCCAGGACAAAGCAAATTGCCATGCAAATCGCAGCGGCGCTGATAGTCCGGCGACGCCGCTTGCGATTTGTCGTATTAAGAGCTTGCCGCACTAGTCCGCCTCCACCTTGCACGAGCGTTGCAATCGTTCATGGTCTTGCCGCATCAACCTGCCCCGGTTTTTCATCCGATGCCCGCTTCACATGCGGCATGGCATACATGTCAAACTCGCACTTCCAGCCGGCGACATGCCAGGTCGTCTCCGACAGGTAACCGAGCACACCGAAGCCCAGCGCCAGCGAAACTGCGACATACCCCAGACGCACCGACCACTTGCGCCGCGATGGATGTCGTCCCGGTCCCCGTTCCAGGAATGGCCACAAGAATAACAGAGCGAAGGGCACTCCTGAGATCAGGATTCCGAGGAATTTTCCCATCGACCCGGAGAAGTACTTCAGGAGTTGATACGTGGGCAGGAA
>CAYXEY010000164.1:0-9631 GCA_964464105.1 uncultured Planctomycetaceae bacterium | reverse complement strand
ACGCCGTCACCTCGCCGAGCCCGTCGCAGCCGTCGCGGCTGCAGCGGCCGCTGGCGGAACAACCACGGGCGGAGCGGAGACTTCGGGCTCTCGCACCACGGCTTTGTCGTCGGTGATGACCGCGGAGGACTCACTTATGGCCTCGACCGGGGCGCTGGCGGCAACCTGGTGAGGCGCTTCCTCGTCAACTTCTGTTTCGGAATCACTTGATTCGTCGTCGGTTTCGACGGTCGTCTCAAGGGGAGCGACAACTGCGGGCGGCGCTGCGGCGGCTTCAGCTTCCTGAGCGGCCTTGGCGGCAGCCTCGGCCAGCTCCGCCTTGGTGGGCTTGCGTTTGCGGCTCTTGGCGCGGGCGGTTTCTACATCGACGTGCGCGGTCTGCTCCACCGTCGTGGCGTGTTCACCAGACGAGAACCACTCTCGAATGGTTGCCTCCAGACCGGGCCCCACGACATGCATATGGTTCTTGACATCGATTTCCTCAGCCCGGCATTTTTCGATGATGACCTTGCTGTCGACGCCAATTTCCTTCGCGAGCGTGTGAATGCGAAGTTTCTTTTCAGCCAAATGCACTCTCCAACAACCTCATTTCCGGCGTACAAGCGCACCGCAAGCGGCGCGAATTCCGCATGTCCAGCGAAACACCTGCGGAATCCGCATTCGCCCGACCGCGATCGAACGGACCATGATAATTGGAAACCGCCGGGAGCGACAGTCCCCAATCGAAATCAACCCGCGGCCGGCTCACCGGCGCCCACGGGGGGTGTATCGACGTCCGTCGATGCCGATTCCGAGTCTGAACCGGCCGATTCCGCCGAATTGTCCCCATCGGACGACGTCTCAGCCATCGAATCGGCTGACGCCATCGGCTCGCCCGCGGCCAGCGCCGCTGCTGCTGCCGCTTTGGCGGCCTCCTTGGCCTTCTTCTCGGCTTCCTGCTCGACCTGAACGATCTTGGCCTCCTCGCGACAGGCCGCCACGATCCGCTCGGCCATCTCCGGCTCCATCGACAGCTCTTTGACCAGCGGATCGGCGCCGACCTCATCGACGTCCAGCACGCTGATCAAACCGAGCAGCGAGATCCGCTCGGCGATGACTTCATCAACGCCTTCGATCTTCTTCAGCGTGGTTGCCAGGCGGTCCAGCCCCTTGTTGTATTCCTTCGGCGTCAGGATATCGATGTCCCAGCCGGTCAGCCGCGCTGCGAGTCGCACGTTTTGTCCGCGCTTGCCGATGGCTAGCGAGAGCTGCTCCTCGGGCACGACGACGGTGGAGCGGCCGAGTTCAAAGCATAGCGCCGTGTCCTGAATCTCGGCAGGCTTCAATGCGTTGGCGATGAGAATCTGCGACGACTCGTTCCAGCGGACGATGTCGATCTTTTCGCCGCCGAGTTCCTCAACGATGTTCTTGATTCGGCTGCCGCGTACGCCAACGCAGGCGCCGACGGCATCGACCTTGGTATCGATCGACGACACCGCCACTTTCGAGCGATAGCCGGCCTCGCGGGCCAGGGCCTTGATCTCGATGATGCGTTCGGCGACTTCGGGCACTTCCAACTCGAAGAGCTTGCGAATGAAATCGGGATGCGAACGCGACAGTATGATCTTCACCTGGTGCGGCACTTCGCGGACATCCAGGATCATCGCGCGGACACGTTCGCCGGGCTGATGGGTTTCGCCGGGAATTTGCTCGCTGCGCGGCAAAAAGCCCTCGGTGCGGCCGATGTTGACGATGAGCGCGCCGCCTTCAAAGCGCGACACCGTGCCGGTCACAATCGTGCCTTTTCGCTCGGCAAATTCGTCGAAAATGCTGCCGCGCTCCGCTTCGCGAATACGCTGGATCATCACCTGCTTGGCGGTCTGGGCCGCTATGCGGCCCAGTTCGGACAGCGTGATCGGCGTGCCACTGACGTTCGCGGAGATGCCGCCGGTCATCCGGTCGATCTGAACCGTGACTTCTTCATCCTGGCCGTAGCGCTTGCGAATGGCGGATTCCATCGCGCCTTCGAGGTCGGTCAGCAGCATGTCTTTGTCGATATTCTTGTCCCGCGACATGGAGTCCACGAGACGCATCAGCTCCGTGCTCATATTCAGTTTTCCCTTCTATTCACTTGTCGCGCGACACACCGGCGGTCGCGCCCGCCTTTGATACAAAATAAAAAAACCCCGGCAATCGGGGCTTCATCCAACTCCAACCCGCGTATCTTACAGCCGGCCCGGCGACCTGTCTGGTCAGTTCAAACCGGAAGACAAGTCGGCCGTCAAATTGCGGCCCAGCTCGCCCGGCTCGAAGAGGTGGCAGCGACGAAAGTCGATGCTGATGGGTCGCTGCTCGCCCTCGGCGGCGGCGACGCGGGAATCGACCCGGGCAATCCAGGGCCGGCCCTCGACGACCTGTAAGTATAGGTCCTTTCGATCACCCAGCGGCTCGACCAGGTTGATGCGGGATTGAAGCGTGCCGGTCTCAACGTGAATGGGGCCATTCAATGAGGGGAATCCGATTGCGTCTGGCCGAACTCCCAGGGCTGCTTGGCGTCCGACCAGCGGCTCCGCGGCTGACCCCCAAACTGCCGGCAGGGGTATTGCCACCTTTCCGGATTCGAAAACCAGCAAGGGTCCATTGCGAGCCACCCGGCCATCGACCAGGTTCATGTGTGGAGTTCCGATAAAACCGGCCACGAAGCGGTTGGCAGGGCGGTCGTAGACTGTCTGAGGTGAGGCGCTCTGCTGGACTGTGCCGCCATGCATGACCACGACTCGGTCGCCAAGGGTCATGGCCTCTTCCTGATCGTGAGTCACGTAGATCGTGGTGGTTCGCAGGCTTCGGTGAAGGCGTTTGATTTCGGAGCGCATCTCGACGCGAAGCTTGGCATCGAGATTCGAAAGCGGCTCGTCAAACAGGAACGCTTTGGGACTGCGGACGATGGCCCGGCCCACGGCGACGCGCTGACGCTGTCCGCCCGAGAGGGCCTTGGGTTTGCGGGCGAGCAGGTCGGTGATACCCAGGGCCGATGCGGCCTCGCGAACTTTGGTGTCGATCTGCTTGCGGCCCAGACCCAGCTCGCGGCGGCGAATCTTAAGCCCGAACGCCATGTTTTCATAAACAGACATGTGTGGATATAATGCGTAGTTCTGAAAGACCATGGCAATGTCGCGGTCTTTCGGGGCCACGTCATTCACCACGCGATCGCCGATGCGCACCGTGCCCCCGCTGATTTCCTCCAGGCCGGCGACCATGCGCAGGGTCGTGCTCTTGCCGCAGCCCGAGGGCCCGACCAGCACGACGAACTCGGCGTCGGCGATTTCAAGATTCACCCGGTCCACGGCGCGAATGCCGCCGGGGTAGTCCTTGCAGACATCTTGAAGTGTGACGCTGGCCATAACTTCTCCCTCTCCGATAAGAGGGCCAGTGCGACTCCCTCTCCTTTGAGGGAGAGGGCCGGGGTGAGGGTGTAGCACGCGAAAAGGCTCTGATTGCCGGGCAATCGCTGGTTACTTCTTTCGCGTATACGTGATCCCGAACACCTTGTGATCATCACCGGCGGCCAGGTCGTATACTTCGAACTCGAACTTGTCGTCGCTGATGAATTTGGTCACATACCTGCAGTATCGATCAGACATCTTTAGCATCGGCTCGTCCATTAGGCCGTACATGGTGAGCGTATTCGACTTGGGCGGCATGGTACCGCTCATGGTCATCATGTTGGTGCCCATGTCTGAAATCCATACGCCCGTGTAAATATTCTTGTAGTTGTCATAGCCGAACAGCCCGATGCCGTCCGACTTGACCTTGCCGAAGCCGACGGGGCTTTTTTCGTCCGGTCCGATCATTTCGCCGCTGGAGCGCTCCTCGATGAATCGTCCGCCCAGAACCCACTTTCGCTCGGAGGTGCCCCTGGTGACCATCGGCGGCATGCCGGGGGCGACCATTTTCATTTCGGTGTTCCACGTCCCCACGGTCGCTTCCAAGGCCTTGTGCGCATCGCCTGGCTTCCCGAGGGCCATCCACTCTTCCATCATCTTCTTCATGTCCGCCGGCGAGGCCGTCTTTGCCGGGTCAGCCTTGGTGTCTTCCGGCTTTTTGTCGTCGGACATGGCCCGACCGGCCCAGAGTGCGCCGCAGGCAATAACGAGGGTGCAGGCGGTCCAAATGCGAGGGTTCATTCGAGTCTCCTTAGTCTGGTTCTTGGGGAGGATCGCAGGTCAATCCTGGCATCACGACCGGCGACACTGTTCGCAGCGAATTATCGCAGATTGCGAGGTTTCCAACAAGTTCAGCGCTGCAGTTACAGGCGTAAGGACAAATGCTCATACGGAAATCTAGATTTTCTGATTTCGACGTGAAATGGCTGTCAATGGCCGTCGCCCCTGGGGTATCATCAAATCGTGGCCGAGCGTCGCATGTCGCCGTCGGCTGCCTTTCACCTCCAGCACGTTCGCCTGATCCACCGGTGGAACGCGGATTGCGATTCACTACCGGTTGCGAATTTGACGAGTTCGTCCGTTGTCTCGAGAAGAGAGGAGAATCATGATGTCGATTTCAACCAGGTTGCTGGCGTTTTGCGTTTTCTGTCACATTGTCCTGCTGGGCGGTGCGCACGCTCGGGCCCAGACTTTGAGCGACATCTGGGACGTCGTGCAGCAGGCCCGAGACCGGGCGACCCAGGCGCGCGACCGAGCGACGCAGGCGCGGGACGGCGTGAACGCGGTTCGCGCCCGCATCGATACAGCCGTTGCGACGTTCACTTCCACCATTCAGAATTTCGTAAATGAATCAGTGGAGGACCTGCGGCGCGAAATTGACGCGGAAATGGAGGGGCGTGCGGAATTCGTCGGCAATGCCGCGGCCTGCTCACAATTTCGAAGCCGAATGGTGCTCATGCTGACGGACATCGAGTCGATTTCAAATTCGATCCTGCGGACCTCGCAGTGCACGCAGGGCCTGCAGGTGAGTTTCTCCCGCGAAATTGCCTTGATTCAGGAACTTCCATGCCGTCTGCTGTATCCGCTCTATCGGCTTCTGGAAGACGAGCTGCACTTGTTTGATTCCGACTTGCTCGCCTGCTTGAAGCAGACCGCAGCTGATCTGCAGCTCGCCGCGGAGTTCTTCGTCGAGGATTTGCAGAATCTCGTCAATACGGATGACACCGTGCTGGATGCGCGGGCCTTGTTGCAATCTCAGATGGACAAGAATGCATGGACCCTGGAACGTGTGACGCGCCTGCAGAAGGCGGCATCGAGCCTGTCGGGCCTGAGCATCGCGCTCAAGATCGTCGGCAAGGGGTTCAGCGCGGCCGGCGAAACGCAATTCACCGGCGAGGCCCAGATTCACGGCTATGTCGGCGGCTCGATCAAGAACAATCGCAAGAAGAAGATCGGCGAGGCCCTGGGCGGCATCAGCGATGCGCTGAAGGGCGTGAGCGATTTTCTGACCAACAAGACCCGGTTCGCGATCACGCTTTCGACGCAGCATCTCATCTTGACGACGATGGAGGCGAATCAGAAGAAGATCCTCGACAACCAGGACCGCATTCTCGCGGCGCTCGGTGTGAGCCCGGTGACGCCGGGTTCGCCGATACCGGGGACCTGTGGCGTGGCGACGATGACGGCACTTCCCTTGATGGCACTCGGGTTTGTGGCGATGCGCGCAATTCAAAGGCGAAATCGGTCCAGAGATTCACTGATCAGGATTGACCCGATTAACTGATCCAGTGATTTTGGAAATGTTGCGGCGCTGAATTCCAAGCAGGTACGCACGACCTCGTTGAGACAGAGTGCGGCGAATTCCCATCCATTCGGGAAACGGCACGCGCGACCAGGGAAAAAAACCGATTCCGAAGGCCAGTACGATCAGGACAAGCGGGGGAACCTTGCTCCACACAGCAAACACCAGCAGGCTGACCCCGCCGGCGATGGTGATCAGAAATAAATACATATTGGCGGAGTAGCAACAATATGCCGCGAGCCAGCCCGACTTGAATCGCGCGGCAGCGCCGGCAATCCCAGCGCCCGCGATCCACGAGCCGACGATGATGGCCGCCGCACGCACGTAGGGAAATCCAACGCCTCCAAGTACAAACTGGATCGTCACCACGATTCCTAAGCCGGCGAATAATAAGAGGGACGGTAAGATGCTGAACGCAAACGCAAGGTCGAGTTTCGGACGGATGTCCTTGTCTCGTTCATACACGACCAGGGCAATTTCGCCGATGTCATTTGACGTCCCGCATTCAGGGCATCGACGAACGTCTCCTTCTTGCCCGCGCAGGTCATAGTCGCACTTCAAGCAGCGCAATGCATTGGTGCGTAACAGGTGATCGATCAAGTGTTGGTAGTTTTTTTGCGAAGTCGCCACGTACACCAATGTAGCGAAATCCGGAAAATGTGCGAAGCAGCCATCACCCGGGACACGTTGCTGGAAGCGGCGTTGCCCGTGGATCGGAAGAAGAACGGTCCGGTCCATTCCGGTCGGGTCGGTCCGAACGGCTGCCTCTAGCGAACCGCTTCGATAAGAAGAGTCAAGCTCTTAATGCATGCTTCGTACGGACTCGCCGCTCGGCGCGGAGATGGGCGGCACATCTTCAATCCAATCTATTCTCGCGGAGTCGATATCGTACACGCCGCATCGCACCGTCAGTTTGCCCGCGGCCATCGCCTCACGGACGATTGCACTGCGGCTGATCAGATCGTTCATGGAGTGAATCGCATTTTCCCGCACCGCCGCATGCAGCAGTTCGTCTTTTGACAATTTCGGCTGTTCATTTCGAAGCCTGGCCACAACCGGCGCGATGTGATCGACCAGATGCGGCATGTCTCCGTGTCCGACGCCGCCCTGCACCACGGCGTCCACGGCCCCGCAGTGTTCGTGCCCGATGATCACCACCAGCGGCGTGTGCAGGTGCTCCACTGCGTATTCGACCGACCCGGATTCATGGGCCTCGACCACGTTGCCGGCCACGCGCACGACGAACAGGTCGCCCAGTCCGGCGTCGAAGATCATCTCGACCGGCACGCGAGAATCAGAGCAGGAGACCACCGTGGCCCAGGGATGCTGGCCGTGAACGGCGGTGTCGTGCCGCCAGCGCGGATCGTGGTGCGGGTGAAGGGGCTTGTTGTCCGCAAAGCGGGCGTTGCCGCGCTGCAGCTCGGCGACGGGATCGGCGACCGGACCGCTGCGCGGCTGCGCCGACTGGCATCCGGTGAGCAGGCAGGCGGCTGCAATCGAAGTGCCAATCGAAAGAAGGGGACTAAACGTTCTCATGAACGTGCTCCGTTCGTTACGGCCATGAACCGATTACTTGATTGTTGTCTTCACTCGTCCGGACCCATTCGTCTCGGCTGCTGCTGAAATGAACTCCATCACCCGCCGGCGCGATTCGTCTTTCATCTCGGCCCACACCTGCGTGTGATCCATCCCTTCGGCAATCCAGATCTGCTTCGGCTCGTGGGCGGCGCGGTAGAGGTCGTTGGACATGGTCCACGGCACGATTGCGTCGGTCTTGCCGTGCATGAGCAGCAGGGGGGTCGGGGCGATCTTGGGCACGGCATCGATCGGGTCGAGGCCGATCGGGATCATGAAGGGATACCACCAGCCCATGACCGCGAGCACCGGTTTGGCCATCACGTGGTGTCGGGCGATCTCGCGATAGCTGGAGAAGGCCGAGTCCATGACCACCGCGCGGAGCTGTCCGCGCCGCTGGGCCGCGATCTCGGCCGCCAGCGCGCCGCCGAGCGATTGTCCGAAGAGCACGATGCGATCGGGGTTCACGTCTTTTCGGCTGCGCAGATAGTCGAGCGCCGCGAGGCCGTCGGCCAGCGTGCCTTCGCGGGTGACGTATCCCTCGCTGCGGCCATATCCACGATAGTCAAACGTCAACACGTTAAGCCCGCGGGCGGGCATCCAATCAATGAAGCGGTAGTGACCCGTGATGTTGCCGGCGTTGCCGTGCAGGTGCAGGACGGTGGCGGTGGCGGGCGTTGTTTTCGCGGGGAGGAACCAGCCGTGCAGCTTGGTTCCATCCGCTGCGGTGAAGTTTACGTCCTCATAGGCGAGGTTCTTATCGCGCGGGGTGCCGCGAATCTCGGCGTCGGGGTAGTAGAAGACGTTGTTGCAACCGAACATGTTGATCGCCGACAGACAGGTGAAGGACGTCAGGACGCATCGCAAAAAGAAAAAGCCCGGCTGCGTTTTGCGCTGCCGGGCTTGGAGTGTTGTAAATTGGTTGTTCATGGCACAGTGTCAATCTAATCGACACGGCCCCATGAATAAACCACGGGTTAGCGCTTCGAGAACTGGAAGCGCTTGCGGGCGCCAGGGCGGCCATACTTCTTTCGCTCGACTTCGCGGCTGTCGCGGGTGAGGAACTTGCCGTCGCGGAGCGAGGCTTCGAGGCTCGGATCGGCCTTCATCAAGGCGCGGGCGACGCCCAGCATGATCGCCTGTGACTGACCGGTCTGGCCACCGCCACAGACCGAAGCGGCGATGTCCCACTTGCCGAGCGTATTGGTGGCCTTCAAAGGGGCCTGTGCATCGGTGCGGTCGCGGACCTGGAAGAAGTACGCGTTGACGTCGCGCTTGTCGATGATGAACTTGCCGGAGCCGGGTCGGATACGCACCCGGGCCACGGCGGTCTTGCGGCGGCCGGTGCCCCAGAAATAGCCGCTGTTGTCCTTGACGGTTCGCGGATTGGCCGCGGGGGCTGGCGTCGTCGCCGGTGCATTCGTCGGGGTGTCAGACACGCGTGTAAACTCCTGCGTTCGCGGCGCCGCACGGCGGGGCCGTCATCAAATCAACACAAATTACTTGAGCTTCAGCGGCTCGCACTTCTGGGCGGCGTGCGGATGCTCCGTGCCGCGATAAACCTTGAGCTTGGTGAGCAGTCTGCGGGCCAGTGCGTTCTTCGGCAGCATGCGCCGCACGGCCAGCAGGATGATGCGATCGGGATGGGTCTTGATCAGCTCGGCGTACGGCACGACGCGGCGACCACCCGGATAATAGGTGTAGTAGTCATGCTCCATGGTCTCCATCTTGCGACCCGAGAGCTTGACCTTCTCCGCGTTGAGCACCACGACGAAGTCGCCGGTGTCCACATGCGGGGTGTACTGCGGCTTGTGTTTGCCCATGAGGACCGTGGCAATCTGGGTCGCCATGCGTCCGAGCACGCGGCCGTCGGCGTCAACCGACCACCAGTTGCGGTCGACTTCGCCGGGTTTGGCCTGATAGCATTTATCCGTTGCAAATGACATAAATCCGTCCGTCTACGATCGTTCCAGTTGCGAACCGGGTAATAAACCGAGCCAAGCATTGTAAGGGTGCGGGTGAAGGCGTCAAGCGTCGGGCGGGGCATCGACTCGGCATTCAGGAGGCGAACCCCGAAACGCCTGCTCTTCTGCGTGACGATAATTACTTGCCCATCAAGGCTTTGCGACGAGGTAGCAATTCCAGCCGGGGGAGTTGTTGCCCAGCTTCTGCTTGCGATAAACACCGTCGCCGAGGCCGTCTTTGCCATCGCCCTCCCAATAGACGTCGATCCGGCTGAAGCCGGCGGCGGCAAGGGCGTCGCGGATGCCGGCCAGGGTCCACAGCCGCCACTCGTAGGGGTGCGAGGTGTAGTAAGTGTGGCACCTCGAGC
>CAYXEY010000163.1:0-9649 GCA_964464105.1 uncultured Planctomycetaceae bacterium | reverse complement strand
CATCGCCGACGCCCCAGAGGCTGCCGACCGGTCCCCCTCCGGCGAGACTGCGCCGACCGGGGCCGCCGGTGCCGGTGCCCGTGCCCGAACCCGATCCGCTGCCGGGACCGATGCCGATGATGTTTGAGCGACCGAGGCCCGCATCGTCGGTCTTGTCAAGCTGGCTGCCGGGGCTTTCGGCCTCCATCGGCTTGAGATCGGCGGGTGGCTCCATCAAGGCCGCGAGGTCATTGATCGTAGTCGGCTCCATCGAGCCGTTGGGTTCATCGGGCCGGTCGATATTGGCCTTACCGGGGAATCGGAATCCACCCTTGGGCCCCATTCCTTTGGGGGCTTCGGCCACGGTCGCGGTGAAGGCGGCGCTGATCACTTTCTCGGCGCCACCGCTGACGGCCCAGGTGACCGTGGTGAGCAGGAGCAGGATGAACAGATGAAAGACGAGGCTGATGCCAGCCGAGCCCAGTGTGCTGCCAAGGCCATCGCGTTGCATGGCCAGCGAGTCGGAGTGCTGAATCAATGGCGGCCGGACAGGAGGCGGAGCGGCGGCTGGTTGCCCTCCGAGTGGCGGGGTCGCGGGTTCGATTCCGGGGCGAACGATGATCGAAGCGTCGCCGGAAGCTACCGCACCCTGCGAACGATCAAACGTCGGCGAGTTTTCGACGGGAGCGACCAAGGCGGGTGATCCTTGCCGGGGAGCCGGGGGCGGTCATTTGCAACCGCTGTGGTGCCTGATCCAAAGCCGGGGTCGAGGGGCCGGGCGGGCCGATCGAGGGTGGCTCTGGATTATATCGGAGCAGGGGGCGGGATCAATGAGGAGGAAGGCACGGAGGACAAATGCACGTAGGCGCGACGCGGCTGGCGCCCTGAGCGTAGGCCCTGAATGAGGCTGTACTTTTCCGCTATTTGATATTGGTTTGGCTTGTTTTTGGCCTATTCCCTCCGTGCCATTGTGCCATTGTGCCTTCGTGCCTCTCTCAACCAATGGCACAGCCGCCGCCGCGCGATTACACTCCCCGTCGAGCGGGCGTTTAGCTCAGTTGGTTAGAGCGCACGGATCACACCCGTGAGGTCGCAGGTTCGAGTCCTGCAACGCCCATTCCTCTCCTCTTGCAAGTCCCCCGTTTGCCGAGTTCCGTGCCGACGGCCGTTACGCCGACATGCGGCTGTCCAGTATGGTCGCGTCTCTGAATCCAATCTGCATTCAAACGGGAAACGCCTTTGCCCGGCTACCGTAAGGGTGGAATCCACTTGACTTTCTCGTTCCACGATACAATACTTGCATTATGACGCAAATACGCAATAATCGTCGGCCGAAGTCGCCCCGGCAGGCCGCTGCGACGGCCGGGCCTCTGATCGCCCTGCTCGACACGACCTTTTTCAAGGCCCTATGCGATCCGACGCGGGCCTCCCTGATCGCCTGTCTGGCGCGGTGTGGACGGGCGTGTTCGGTGGGGGAGATCGCCGAATGCTGCGCGGTGGACATGTCGGTCGTCTCGCGACACCTCGCGTTGCTGGCCCGTGCCGGCATCGTCGAGGCCAGCAAGTCGGGCCGCACGGTGTCCTATCGTGTGCGATATGCCGAAGTAACTCGGGCTCTGCGTGGCGTGGCGGATGAACTGGAGCGCTGCTGTCCGTCCGCGGAGTGTTGTGCCGGTAATTGCCGCTGAAGATTTCTAATTCTGCACTTTCAATGCGGGAGAATGACCATGATGCCAAAGACATGTTGTGATGATGAGTGCTGCGAAACGACGAGTCCCGATGCCAACTCGGTGCGGGAAGAAGTTCGCAGGGGCTACGCCGAAATTGCACAGGGGCAGGCCTGTGGAACGGGCGGAGGCTGTTGTGGCCCGGCCGCGTTCTCACCCGACCAGCTGGCCCAGGCGATCGGGTACTCGGGTGAGGAACTTGCGCAAACACCCTCCGACGCGAACATGGGGTTGTCATGCGGCAATCCGACCGCCATCGCGTCGCTGCGCAAAGGGGAAGTCGTGCTGGACCTGGGTGCGGGTGGCGGCTTCGACTGTTTCATCGCCGGGCCCAAGGTCGGTGCGTCCGGTCGGGTCATCGGCGTGGACATGACCGCCGACATGCTCGCGCGGGCGCGGCGAAACCTCGCCTCCTACCGAAGCCTTACAGATTTAGACAACGTGGAGTTTCGATTGGGCGAAATCGAGGCATTGCCGGTCGCCGATGCAAGCGTGGATGTGGTTATTTCCAATTGCGTGCTGAATCTCTCGCCCGACAAGCCGCGCGTCTGGCGGGAGATTGCCCGTGTGCTCAAGCCGGGCGGCCGCGTGGCGGTGTCGGACTTGGCACTGCTGCGACCACTGCCGGATGTCGTTGTAAAGGACGTGGAGGCCCTGGTCGGCTGCGTGGCCGGAGCAGTGCTGGTGGAGGAAACCCGGGCCATGATGGCTGCCGCCGGGTTGCGGGACATCCAACTGACCGGCAAACCGCATTACATCAAGGCGGTGACGGACTGGCAGGATCCGCTCTATCGGCGGATCGCCGAAAAGCTGCCGGCGGGCACACAGGCGGGCGATTTCATCACCAGCCTCGATATTTCCGCACGCAGGTAACCTCGATTCACGATTCGATTCCGGAACGGCGCGGCGTTGGCTATGATCTTGAGTATGGTCCTTCGCGTTCTCCTGGCCATTGCCATGGTCATGCCGGCGGCGCCTCCACCGTCGAAGGGAGAATGTCCATTCACGACCATCGAAGAATGCCGCGCCTGGCTGGATGCGTGCTGCGGTGCGGGGGATCGCCTTGAGGAGTTCTGTGCGATCACCTGCGACGATGCAACCGAAAAACCTGACGAGACCGAAGACTGTTGTTTTCAGTCACGCGCGATGCCTGACGAATCGTCCGGCTGTTGCAGGGCGTCGGACGACGCTGCTCCCGACTCACCCTGCTGCTCTGCAAAGGAAAACCCGGCAGGCTGCGACGTCGAAACGTCGCTCGAAGATTTAGATTGCAGCGGTTCGCGCGAAGAGCGCAATTCTGGTTCCGGCCGGTCGTGTATCGAGCATGCATCAGGCCGGCAGGGATTCCGATGCGAATGGTGCTGCTGCTGCCCGGTGCGGCCGAATCCCATTCCTTCTCCGCCGCAAGCGCCGGCCCCTGCGCGGGTCAGCGTTGAGAGAATCAAGGCGCAGGCCCTGGCCAAATCCGCCGTCGTTGATGCAGGCGCCCTGGTTGCGACCTCCCGCGTCGAGCGTCCATTCGACGCGCTCGTGCCATCTAATTCGCGACAGTCGGTTCTTTGCGTCTGGCGGGAATGATCCACCCGGCGCCAGCGTGTCTGCGCGCTCATATCTAATTTAGAAATCTTATTCTGTCGATTTGTGAACATTCCTCCGGGGCTTGTCGCGGATGGTCCGCGCCGGCGACCGTTGAGGAAACTGAATACCTGAAAACTCAACCATGGAGTCAATCATGACTAGAAATAGACTTATTGCATTATGTAGTTGCGGCATGTTTATGTGCATCGCTACATCAGCGATGGCGGTGGTCTCGGCGAATGTAACGTTGGAGGACATGGCGGCAGCCGATTTGTCACCTGCGTGCTGTGCGAAAGCTCCGCCAAACACGGCACACGCTGCACAGGATTGCTGTACCAACAAGGCCGCGACGCCGGCGGCACAATGCAGCCACGCCTGCCGTGCTGCCGCTTCGTGTGCGTCATCGGCCGCACACCGGGGTGCATCGTGCAGTGCCCACAACGCCTGTGCCGCATCGTGTGGTCAAGCGGCCGCGTGTCCCAAGGTCGTCCAGAAGGTCTCGACTGACGACGGCTGTGCATCAGCCTGTCGCGAGGCCTGCAAGACTGCCTGCCGCGAGGCAATGCGTGAGGCCTGCGGCGACTCATGCGACGAAGCCTGCATTGAGAAGTGTGCTCAGGCATGTGCGGACAAATGCGCCGCGGCATGCGCTGAGAAGTGCAGCAATTCCGGAGCGCAATGCTGTGAGACATCGGTCAAATGTGCGAGCGCATGCAACCAACCCGCGAATTGCTCAGCGATGGTGCGAACAAACTGCAAGCAGGCCCACACCTGTGCCGTGCAGTCACCTTCGTTTCGGGGCGCCATGTCGCATTGCTGCTCGTCGCCGCCGGCGTCATCGTGTTCAGTGAAGGCCGCCTGCCGGCATGAATGCCGCGGCAATGCGCAATCGTGCGTTCAGACGGTGTGCAGCAATGCTTGCGGTGGGCAATCAGCAGCGTGCCGATCAACTGTGGCCTGCAATCACACGTGCAGTCACTGATCCAGTCGCACGCTTATTGCAGTTGAAAAAAAAAACGCGGCCGATCCGGTTCAACCTGAGCCGGATCGGCCGCTTTCAATGAATCGTTAATGAATTGAATCGTGCAATGGATTATTCCAGCATGTACTTTTCGACTTCCTTATACACCTTCTTGCGAAATGCCTTGGCCTTCGCGCCGGTCATGGAGCGGACCGTCCAGTAGAAGTCTCGGATAAAGTAATCAGACTTTCCAAGGGCCGCGTAGAGCTCCTCCAGCACGGGCGTCTTGTCGTCGGCATCGGCCGCGGCAATGGCCCGCCAGAGCATTCTCTTCCAAGACTGATCGTATTTGCCTCTCTCGCGCCAGAATTTCGCGATTTCGTCAATGTGGCTTCCGTCTTTGTGTGTCGCCAGAATGTACGCCGCGTACCCCCGGGTCTCCGGCTCGGTGTCCGAGAGGAACGGCTGAATCTTCGCGGGATCGACACCCGCGATCGGCTCAACCCGTATGACTTTTCCGCGATCGCCGTTTCGCACAACCATGTATTCGTTGTATTCATTAACGCGACTGTTGATGTAAATGCCGTTGCCGATTGACGGCTCTATGCCGCCTTCCTGTGCGACGCATTGCAGGGCAAGCCGGCGAATCGCGACATCGGGGTGCTCTAAAACGTTCAGCGACTCATTCAACGCCTTCGACTTGTCCTGGCAGAGCAGCAGGATGTGAAACGCATCGCGGCGAAGAGACTCGGAAATTTCAGGGGACTCGAAGACCGTGCGGGCATGCGTAATTGCGGTTTCGGGTTGGGCGCGGGCCAGCAGGCTCAAGGCGACCAGGCGCTGAACGTCACCCCCCACGCTCACCCGGGCGGTCGCCTCTCCTACGAGGCGGCTCTTTTTCTCGGGTTGCTCGGGAAAATCGCCATACACGAACAGGGGCTCGCCGACATATGCGCTCGTCAGCCCTTCAAAAATCGTGTCGGCTGCGTCGGCAGGCAAGTCGGCCGACTCGAGCAGGCGCCATAACGTGGCCGCCGTAACCTCATCCCGCACACTGCTCAGACGCTCGGCGATTATTACAAAAGTCTCGGATGAGAGCTTGAGCGCCAACATCGTTTCGAGCAGCGTGCCGCGGTTTGCCGACGTCAGCCAGGGCAGCGCGGAGGCAGCCGCATTGGCCTGAGTCACATCGGCGCGCACCGTTTCCGTCAGCACCGCGAGTGCTTCGCCTTCATGGCCGAGTGCGATCGCCGGGGCCGCCGCTACAGCGCGTTCTTCGGCGGATTGCGCGTGCAACATGGCGCGGAGCGGTTCCTGAATCTCCGCCATCCACTTGGGACGGCCCTCGCCCGCCTTGAAGGACTCGGGCCAGGCGAGCGTGGGCTGCGAAGCCGCCGGCTTGGGCGGTTTCGCGACAGTACGCCGGCTCGGGCGGCTTCCGAAAATCGCACCCAGCAAGCCGCCGCCGCCGGACGGCATGGCTTGTTCTTCGTAGCTTTCGATTCCATACAAATCGCGCGGTCTTGGTCTGTAGGATTGCATGACTTGCAGCAACGCGCCAGCCGCGGCGATGCGCACCGCCGGTTCACAATCGGCGATCGTTGCCTTCAGCGCCTTCGATGCTCGCTTGGGCGCGATGTCCGCCAGCAGTGACACCGCCTTGGCGCGAACGGCTGGCAGTTTGTTCGCCGAGAGTGCCCGGAGGTTCTGCACGGCGTTGGGGTCCAGCTTGGGTTCGTAAGAACCTGACTGGAAGTCAATTTCATCGCCCATCTCGCGCATTCTGGACATGGATTCGAACAGATCCTTGCCGCCCACGACCATCATGACGGCCTCAACCGCAAGATCGGGGTGCCTGTCGATCAGGCCTTCAATTTGCGCAAGCGTCAATTTCGGCGCGGAGTTGCCGGTGGACAGCGCCTGGAACGCCCTGCTGACCACGAAGCTGTCCGAATCGGCAAGCATGTCCGCGAGCGCCGTGGTGGCCGCGTCGCGCATGGTCATGGAGAGATTGGATTGCTGCACGGCGTGGCCGATGGCCTCGGTGGCCTCGGCGCGAACCTGCCATCGCTCGTGGGATTTCAAGCCGATCAGGCATTTGACCGCCTCGTCGTTGCCCGAGGCGCTCAGCACGTGTATGGCGTGCACGATCAAATCGGCGTCGGTCTCGTTGCCGATGTAGGCGATCACGCGTGTGACCATGGTCGCGTCGGGCTTGGCCGCGAGTTCCTTCAGCACGGCGGCGCGGACGTTGGCATCGGGGTCGGCCAGCAGACGTGTCAGAGAATCGGCCGCCGCGGCTCCTCCGACCTTGTGCAGCGCCTTGAGGCTGATCTCGCGAACCATTGGCTCGGAGTCGCCGAATAACTCGGTGAGCAGGCTTACGTCAGCATCGGTTGCGCTTTCGGCGAGCTCATTGACCGCGGCGCGGCGCGCGGAGAGGTCGTCCGACGCGAGACGGGCAAGTCCATCGGGCCATTTCAAGGCCCGCTCATTGGAGGCGGCAAGACGGTATCGCAGCCGGGTCAACCGCGTGCGAATCTGATCGGTCGGGGCGTCTTTCAATCGTTCATACACCAGCGGGAGCAGGACGTCGCGCTGGCGCACGAGTCGTTCGGCGATGGCGCCGGCCTCGCTGTCGCTGGTCGCGCGCATGAAGGCATCCAGACTTGCGAGCAAGGCGTCAGGAACGACGGCCTGGGTGGTCGGCGCCGGCAGGTCTTTCAGTGCGGCGGCCCAGTTGACGAGTTCCTCGCTTCGCTGTGGCGTGATGCTTTCCGGGTTCCACGGGTCCAACTCGCCAATCGGCGCCTTCCACTCCGAAAGGACATCGAGCGCGGACAACCGCATCGCCAGATTGCCTTTGATGAAGGCGTCGACGACGGCCGTCGCGGTGACGGCATGCGGGATGATTCGTCGAACAGCGGCCTCGCGCGTCGCGGCGTCCTGCGCGGCGAAGGCCTTGATGAGCGCGGCAAGGGCCTGCTCCGAAGGCGGCCCCTGGCGGGTCAGTTCATCATCGAGGTTGAGGTCGATCCGTGCCCGCTCGGTTTCAAGCCATTTGGCCAGTTCGGCGGCGGCCATGTAACCATCCTGCGATGCGGCGACGCGGCCATCCGGGCGAAGTATGCGCAAGGCGGGCACGGGGCCGATGCCGAGCTTGCGCGCGTCGGCTTTGGACTGGTCAACATCAATTTCGACGCACGTCCATTTCGCAAGCTCGACTTGCAGCGTCTTGTCGGACAACTCGGCATCCAGCCTGCGGCACCATCCGCACCACACCGCGCCGGCCTTGACGATGATCAGACGGCGGTGGTTCTGGGCATCGCTCTGACCGGCCGAAAGGCTCTTAAGCCATGCTGCTTTCGCGTCGGCAGGATTGGACGTCGCGGACGCGGATTGAGTGGTCGCGGTTGCCGCGACATCGGTCGGTGGGTCCTCGGCCCGGGCGCCATTCAGGAGTAATGCAACGACGAGCGCCGTGAGAATCGTAGACATGCGGTGCTTCATGGCATTTTGCCCCCGGCGTCGGCGGCGCCCGCGGGCGCGCCGTGTGTGATTTTTGCCCAGTAGGGTTCGTACTTGAATGCCGGACTGTTCTCGTGATCGTGGCAACGGATGCACTGATCGGCGGCGGCGTAAGGCGTGCGCACGGCCGGGTCGCGGGCATGATTCGCCGACGGGCCGTGGCAATTCTCGCATCCAACGCTGCGGCGATCGGGGCTGTTTCGCGCTGACACAAAGCCACCGGGCAGCCCAAATCCGGTGGTGTGACACTGCTGGCAATAGGGATCGACGTGAAGCTGTTTTGTTTCGAGCGTATGCCAGGCGGCGGCATGCCTGGAGCCCTGCCACGAGGCGCAGTCGGTCTTGTGGCAGGCGAGGCAGGCTTGTGATCCGGCGATGGGTTCGTTGACCCGTGCGACGCGCGCGAGTTGCGACACAAAGCCGGTGTCCGCGGCGATAAAGTCACGGGCTTCCAGCTCGGTCTGGTAGTCGCGAATGACATCGAGCAGGCCGGGATCGTCCTGGAGCTTTCCGTCCATCTCGACCACGTTGCCGGGGTCCGCCTCGCTGCCTCCATGAGGATCAAGCGGCATGACCACGAGGAACTTGCCCTTGTTGGTTGCCGCGGCCACGCGCACCGCGCCGATACGGCGGGGCATGATGCTCTGACCGGTCGGCCCGCCGACGACGGCATCGGCCTCCGGCAGCGACGCGGCCAGCGCTTCGAGTTCCTGGTCTGGCAAGTATGCCAGCACGATGAGCGAATCGAAGGGCTGCGTGATCGACTTGATGCACGCGAGCACGGATTCGCGCGGATCGGCGATGCGCAACGATGTCGATGCATATTGCGTGGAAAGCACACCCGTGACAGCGACGCGCTGCCCGGCCCGCTCAATGATGCGATACTGCTGAAGGGCGGGCTTTCCATCGGCGGTCAATAGGTTGGCCGAGATGATGGGCACCTTGATATCGGCGGACACCCCGGCGAGAAAATCCGCGCCGAGTCTGGCTTCCGCCGCGCCCGCATTGTGCACGTCGACGCCCATGCGGGCCTCGCCGCTGAGGATCGTCTTGAATTTCAACTTCTGGTATTCGGAGGTGCCGCCCGGCGCGCCGCCGGCGTCGGCGACGATGATGTCTTCGCTCTGACGCAGCTTGTTCACGAAGGTGGCGCGGCGCGCCAACCCTCCGGACTGATTCGACGAGCATCCGCAGGGCATCAACCAGCCGGCGGTGTCGCCGCTGACCACGAGCTTGAGCGGCCGTGGCGAAGGCGTTGTCGGCGACGGCGCTGGAGCAGACGGCCGGCACGCCGTGGCCGCGAGCGTTGCGCTCATCGCCAGGATCGCGACCCAACCATGAACGCGCGAAATGGAATTAAAAATCGCTCGGCGAGGGGGCACAGGTGCTCCGTCAGAATATCAATGCATAGGCCAGAATATTTACATTTATCTGTACGGCATTGGTGATCTCATTGCCGCCGCAGCAACAGCAGCCCTGGGTGTGCGACGTGTCGTTCAATCCGTCCTGCGAATAGAGCACGCCGAGTCGTCCGCTGATGGTGATTCCTTCGAGCGGTTTGGGCTCGCCGTGCTTGGCCTGCAGCTTCTCGATGTCGTAGACGGTGTGGAAGACCGGGTGCTTCATGTCGATGTTGGTCATGCGCTGATCGGGGAAGATGCGGGTCATCTCGGCGCGAAACGACTGATTCCATTCCGATGAAGAGCATCCGGCCGAGGCCAGCAGGAATCCGCCCCGATCGATGTAAGTCCGCAGGTTCTTGCGCTCCGCGTCGGTCAGGGAAAACGAGCCCTCGCCGGTCATGATGACCAGGGGATACTCGAAGAGTTCGGTGGAGCCGAGCTTGACGGCGTGGAAGCGGCGGTTGGTTGAAATC
>CAYXEY010000162.1:0-9701 GCA_964464105.1 uncultured Planctomycetaceae bacterium | reverse complement strand
GCCCATGTCGCAACCCACGACACCAGAGGCGCGCGACCGGTGTCGCAAGCGCAAGTGCCTTTGAAACTAAACCCCGATTTTTTCTTCTGTCTGAATCACGCCGGGCGGCATGGCTTTGCGGGTCATCTCGAGGCGGCCCTGTATCACGCCGCCATCGCGCACCACGATCTTGGGGGCGCGAATATCGCCTTCGACAAACCCCTGCGGACCGACCTCGACGCTGGCTCCCGCGCTGACGCCGCCGCGCACGCGTCCGTTCACGAAGACATGTGTCGCATAGATGTCGAGATTCAACCGGGCCGACGGTTCGATGTGAATGTCGCCGCAGGTCGCGAGAATGCGACCGGGATGCGAGCCGGTGATGCGCAGGCTTTCGAGCGGGGCGCGCTTCTGACAGTGCGGACAGAAGACCGACATGGCCTTGGCGCTGACGCGCATCATGCCGCCGCAGTGGCAGCATCGAACGATCCGCGTGTTGGGCTGTGTGGCCATCGTTGTAATAAGTTGTCGTCCCGCGGATGCCACCGGCGGATTTCCCGCCGACGCGTCACCGCGCGAACCCAGAATGTCGCGCGGCTGCGTCGCGGCCGGCAAACTTCATGGCCGAAACGCCGACTCAGCCGCGCTCAACCCATGCCCTGCCCCCTCGGCAAGGCACGGTGCGACGCGCGATCGAACAAACCGGCGGCTTCCCCTCCGGCCCGCCGGATCATTCCAGACTTGCGTCTACGACCGCGGTCGCGACGAAAAACGCATTAGGCAGTGACCGCCTGCTGGGCTTCCGCAACCTGGGGCTGCGGCCGCGGCCGCATGGGCTGCGGCGCCGGATTAGGGCGCACTTCACGCGGCCCCTGCTGCTCAACCACGTTGCGGCGAGCCTCGCCACCGCCGCTGGCAGCGCTGCCGACCGACACGTTGCCGATGAAGATCGCGCCATCGGCGATCTCCAGTCGGGTCGCGCGGATGTCGCCTTCCATCTTGGCGGTCGACATCAGTTGCAGCTTCTCGCTGGCGAACAGGTTGCCCTTGCATTCGCCTTCGAGCCGAACGCTGCCGGCCTCGACGCCCGCAACCACCTTTGCGCCTTCGGCAATGACGAGCGAACCCTTGGATCGGATCTGACCCTCGAAGTTGCCCTCGATGCGAACAGACTTCTCAAAGGTCAGCTCGCCCTTGAAGTTTGCGTCCGCGCCCAGAATCGTGGGGTTGTCTCCGTGAATATCTGGCATAGTCTAAATGTCCTCCAGGCCCCGCGGCTAAGGCGTCCGGGCCAATTCCAGGGTGTTCCTACAATGTCGGCCCGGTGGCTCCCTCCAATGGCGGGCGATGAGAGGCCGACAGTATATCAAACGCTCGCGGAATCACAACGCAGCGATTTCGCGCGTCGACTCGAATTGAAATCAATGGCCGATCGGCGACAACACACATGTGAAATACCGGTGCATGAACTGTGAATTGTTTTGCGCCGCACCACTTACCATTTTTTTGGCGCTTCACTTGCGCTCCAGCTTCGCTCGCGCGGCGGCGGACGGGTCATGAATCCTTCCACGTTCAAATCACTGCGCGGCACCACCGCGAGGCAATACGGCGTCGCCACGGTCGGCGCCGCGCCGCTGGCCGGCTGCGTCACGCGCGTGGATACGTGCACCTTGGATCGTTCGCGCCACACGCGGTCGATCTCCACCGAGTATTGATCCGACATGACGCGGCCCAATGTCACAATCAGCAGCATCTCGTGGTCGAAATTCACCGGGATGTCGACAATTGGCACCTTCGCGAGCGTGGCGGCGTCGCGGATGACCAATTGCATGGCCCGGTTCTCATGTGAATGGACTCCATTTCGGCTACGCAGGATCGGCAAATCGACCGTCGACTCCGAATTAGCCTGTTGGACTTGACCCTCACCATTGCATCCTAGCGCCCCTCCAACGAGAAGAAGGCCTAAAATATAGGACGAAGCTGGTCGCAAGCGGGTTCGCCACATTTGATCAATTCGCTCCTGCATCAGTCGACACCCGTCCGCGCAAAGGGCCGACCGGCCAATCCCGGCTCGGCTTCGATTCGCTAAATTGCCGGTTTGACCTGGTTTCGACCGACTCGCTACGCTTCGGATGTGAAACGCCTCTTCCACGCCATGCTGATCGCCGCGGCACTTCATGCCGTGTCAACTTCAACGGCCCGCGCGGACTCCATTCACGACGGCCGCGGGAGCTTCAGTGGAATCGAGATCATCGGCTTCACCGAAGATCGCCTGGCATTTCGCATGGCGGACGGGCGCATCCTCTCCCGGCCGGTCGCCACCGTCAAGACGATTCGCGTGGTGTCATCCATGGATCGGATGGCGGAGGCGCTGACACAGGCGGAAAAGCTGGTGCAGGCCAACAAGCCGTTGGAAGCCATTGCTTACTACAAACAGGTCGACGCAAACGCACGCACCACCTGGATGCAAGACTTCGCCGTTTTCCGCCAGGCTCAGGTGCAGGACAAGATCGGCGCCTTTCCGCAAGCGCTCGCGGCTTACATGACGCTCACCCAGCGTGCCCCGCGCATAGCGCCCGCCGTCATTCCTCGAAATCTGCCGCAGCCCAATACGCCCGAAGCCAACGAGGCAGTCGACGCCGTCAAGTTCGCCGAGCGTACCAGCCCACCGGAGGACGTCGCCGCGATTCTCGTGCGACTGCGACATTGCATTCAAAACGGCACACCGTTCGAACGGCATGAGGCGACATCCAAGCCGGCTACGCGCAAGACGAAAACAGGCGATACTGAAGCCACTGAAGAGCCTGCGGAAAAGCCCGCTGCGAAAAAACCACCCGTGACAAAAAAGCCTCCAGCCGGGCGACCCACCACGCGTCCGACAACTGACGGCGACAAATCGAAACCCGCCGTCGCCACCTCCCGGCCCTCCGGAGGAAAAATAGACGGTTTGGCCAAACTGGTTCGCAAGGCCATCGCCGATGGCGACCTTGAGCTGGCTACCAAGACCATCGATCGCGCCAAGGGGCACGCCAAAGGCGTCGATCGAGCGGTCTATCTGCTGCTGACAGGGGAAATGCTGCTGGCCCAGAAGTACTATGACCGGGCGGGCGTCGAATGCATGCGCGTCGTCATCGAGTTCCCCGGCAGTCCGGCGGTGGGCCGTGCGTTATACTGTACCGGTCTCGCCTACGAGGGGTTGGAGCGGCCGGCCAAGGCGCTGGAACTCTACGAAGAGTCGATTCGTAATTCGCCCAACGATGCGGAGACTCGCGAGGCTGCGGGTGCTCGCGTGAAAGCCCTTCAGAAGGACGCAAACCCCACCGAAATCCCATGAACCAGCAGCCGACCATCTATCTCGAAACGCTCGGCTGCCAGATGAACGCGTTGGACAGCGAACTCGTCTTCGGTTCGCTCATGCAGCGCGGCTATCGGCCCACTGAGGATTTCGCCAACGCCTCGCTCGTGGTCATCAACACCTGTTCGGTGCGGCAGCACGCCGAAGACAAAGTCTACTCCCGCCTCGGACAGCTTAAGGGCTCGCGCGTCAAGAATCCCGATCGCATCGTCGCGGTCATCGGCTGCATGGCCGAGCGCGATGGCGACGGCCTGCTCGATAAAGCGCCGATTGTCGACATCCTGTGCGGCCCCGGCGATCTGCATCGCCTGCCCGCGCTGGTCGATGATGTACGCGAAAACAATGGACGGGCGATCGCGCTGTCCGGCAAGCTGCGCGAGCGCACTACCGAGGTTCGCACTGCCGCGCCGCACGACGACCTGGAAGCGCTCGACTCCGGACGCGCCTTCGCCTCCGCCGTGCATGCCCACATGCCGCGGGCCATTGGTCGACACCAGGCGTACGTCCGCATCACCCGCGGCTGCAACAAGCATTGCACCTTCTGCGTCGTGCCGTACACGCGCGGGCCGGAGCAGCATCGTCCGCCCGATCAGATTGTGGATGAGGTCCGCCGTCTCGCGGACGCGGGCGTGATGGAAGTCACCCTGCTGGGTCAGACGGTCAATCACTACCACTATCGCGACGGCGGCGATGAGACGAGTTTCGCGCGACTCTTGCAACGCGTGCACGATGAAGTGCCGCAGTTGCCGCGATTGCGCTTTGTGACCAGCTACCCGCGAGATTTCACTGATGAAGCGCTCGAGGTGATGGCGGCGAGCCCGCGCATCTGTCGATATCTGCACATCCCGGCACAAAGCGGCAGCAATTCGCAATTGAAGAAAATGAATCGCGGTTACACGGTCGAGTCGTATCTCGCCCTGCTGGAACGCGCCCGCAAACTCATGCCGGACATCGCCATCGCCGGCGACATGATCGTCGGCTTCTGCGGCGAGACCGATGCCGACTTTCAGGCGAGCTGCGACTTGCTACGTGCCGCCCGCTACAAGAATTGCTTCATCTTCAAATATTCTTCGCGCCCCGGCACGCCGGCCGACGAGCGCTTCGCCGACGACGTGCCCGACGAGGTCAAGCGCCGCCGCAACAACGAGCTGCTCGCGGTGCAAGCCGAAGTGAACATGGCCAACCACCGCGACATGATCGGTCGCACGGTCGAAGTGCTGGTCGAAGGCCCGAGCAAATCGGCGATCAAGGCGCAGGAGTCGGAGCAGGACCGCGGCAGCGAAATCGACCACTCCCGCGACGACGCGTTGCGCTCCGGCAACGGCAAGCCCACGCTTCGCAATCAACTCGTAGGCCGCACCATCGGCGATCAGATCGTAGTGTTCGACGGCAGCCCCACAATGATCGGCTCGATCCTGCCGGTCGAAGTAACTGCCATTACGCCCTACACGCTGCACGGGCGAATGACAGACGGCCAATCAATCTGCCACACACATCATGCCGCACCGCCTCGTGAGACTGATTCAACAGGTTTCTCGCTTCCAGTCTTGGCACACTGAGAATTCTCACGGTGAATTCCTCCTTTGATCCTGAACGAATTCCTCAACCGCTCCGACGGTTCGCGGAGTTCGTCTGCAAATGGGGACGGCGGATGGAACGTGAGGGTCGTGATGGACGCATCGAGCGCATCCAAGCTGACCCGATCGCCATGACGGAGTTGGCGACGTTTGCCAAGGCGTTCAAGAAAGCCGATTGGGACGTGCTGGCAGAATGGAAGGACGAAGACGAAACGATCGGTCCTTCTCCTTCTGAAATGGATTATTTCGACTGGCTTACGCATCTGGTGGATGAGTTGGACCTTTGGCCGCCCGAGGCTCCGCCGACGGTTGACGACCTGATTGTCGATTTGCAACGACGCGGAAAGTTGGGCATGGCTTCAAGACGTGCATATGCGGCAATGGAATTGGCGAAACAGCATGCGGACGCTAAGGCGGCGATTCCCTACTTGAAGCCACTGCTGACCGACATGGATTTTCGGGTACGAGTCTGGGCACATTGCGCCCTCGGGCGCAATGTCCCCAGCGAACGAGAACTACACAGAAAATCAATATGTGCAATACGTGAAGCGTGTGTCGAGAGAAGCTACGCAGTCATGTTAGGCGATGGAAAAACGGGACCAAGTCCAGTTCACAAAGTCGTGTGCAGCCTCATTTCCGGATTTACAGATGATGCGCTTGAGGTGCTTGACAAGCCCTCACAATGACTTCGGCCGCTTCTGCGGTTTAATCCGCCCATGTGCAAGGACCGGCCTGCCCGCTGAATCAGGCTTCATGGCCGGTCCTCTTTTAGAAACCGACCCCATCGGGTCTTCACAACCATTTAAGGTTGGTCTGTTAACCAAAAGCTGGATCGCTTCCAGCTCAGGCTCTCTTCACGGCCTCGGACAATCTCTTGAAGAACGCGTCCATTTTCTCCTTCAACTTCGAGAAGGCGGAGGTCGTATTGTCATCCCCTTGAAGCTGCTTCTCCAGATCTGAAATCGCCCGGCTTAATGCTGTGTATTCAGCATCGTTTCCGGCATATCCCAGCAATTTGGCCCGTTCGAGCTCAGCCTTGGCCGACGCGAGGAGCCTGCGGGACTCGGTTTTGTCGGAATCACGTTTTCCCTGGGCCTCATTGATCGCCGTTTGAGCCGCCGCCAGGGGCAGCGGAATCCCTCGATCGATAACTACAAGCGTATTAAGCGCTGTGCTTAACACTGCCGAGGCCTCTTTGGCCTTTTTCTGATCCAGCAGACGCGCGGCTTCCCGCAGCGCCGCAGGATAGGTTGCAAGCGGCAGGTGATACGTACGTACGCGTACCTCGCTGGTGAGGCCCTCGAGCAGGATGCGCGCCAGCGGGTAGTCCTTATCGTCAAGCGCTTTTTCCGCCTTCTTCACAATGTCGCTCAACGCGTTCGCGTCCCGGGGCGCGATGTCGATGGTTGTGATTTCGGTATCGACCGGGACGAATCCCGTTTCAGGTTTGCGGGCTACCAAGATGGCGATCTTTCCAGTCGCCCGCTCGATTGCGCTGATGGCTTCATCGTTCTTTCCATCGGCAATGGCCTTGGCTGCTTTACGGGTCTCGTCCAGGGCTGCTACCGCATCCTTATCCAAGGTATCCTGGGCCTGTTGTTGTGCCTCCGCGCGCTGCTTCTCGGCCTCGGGCTTGCCCTGGCTCCCTTCGTTTCCACTTACCGGGGTCGATGAACTTGCAGGACCTGCGGGGGTGGCCGCGACATCACCCGACGCTGCCTGGCCGCGCGCTTTTGTTTCTGTGCTCAGGAAAAGGACCAACAATGCGGTCGCGACTAGGATCCATCTCTTGTTGCGATTCATAGTTGCCTCCTTTCCGATTCGTTCGACATTTTTTACGAGACTTGATACCAAAGGGTTTTCCGGCCGACCATCCTCGCGCGGTCGCCAAGGCGCGCGCGAGGAATTGGCTTCCGGCATGCTCGTGCGAATCTAAAAAGCCTTTACCTGCACCCGGCGCGGTCCCTTGCCGGGAATCCTCGGCACCGTGATCGTCAGCGTGCCTTTTTCGTACTTCGCTTCAACCTGTGACCCGTCTACATGGGACGGGAGCGTCACGGCGCGGGCGAACCTGCCGCTGACTCGTTCACGATGGTGCACGCCATGCTTCTTGCTCTTCCACTCGTCGTCGCGGGAACCGCTTACCGTCAACACGTTGCCCGAAACCTGCACATCCAGTTCCTTCGCATCAAGGCCGGGCACGTCACAGCGCACATGCATGGCATGCTCGTCTTCCGAAATGTCGATGGCGGGCCAATTTTCAAGTTCGTTGAAACGCTCGCTCATTCGATCCAGCGTGGTCCATGGGTCTCGCACGATAGACCAGGGATCATGCCCGATGTCGCTCCACATTCGCTCGACATCTCGGTGGAAATCAAGGTCGCGATGGCGCTGACCTTTGCTCCATCCGGGGTTCGCAAGCTCGTTCTTCGAACGGTGGTTTGAATCTGCCTTAAAGAGCTTCTTGACTAAGTTCATGTGTAAATCTCCCTGGGTCACACTCACTTTATCATCGTTTCCTGGGCGTTCTCGATCGGCCGGCACAGATCTAGTCCGTCTTGATCTGGATCTTGCGGGTCTTCGCCATGTCGGTCTTAGGCAAACGCAGAACCAGCACGCCTTCCTTCAATTCGGCTTTAATCCCGTCCGCATGGATCGGAGCGCCGAGCGTAAATTGGCGGAAATAGTTGCCCACGCCGTACTCCTGCCACTCGTACTCAGTCTGGTCGGACTGCCGCGGATGCACTCTCCCGTTGATGGTGAGCGTGCCGTTTTCATAACTGACATCGAGGTCACCGGCCCTTACTCCAGGCAAGTCGGCCTGTAAGACAAATTGGTCATTCGTCTCAACGATATCCACAAGCGGCGTGAATATAGTGGCCTGGTCCATCCGCTCGGGTGCGCTCAACTGGGAATTCTCCCTCTTCTGAATCGCAGTATTGCTCATGGTTGTATCTCCTATTAAGAGCCCTTTTTTTGTGCAAGTCGATATCAGAAAGCGGACCGGTTCGACGGTTATGTGGTCAGAACTTTGACCTTCTTGGGTTTGCATGACTCGGCCTTCGGCAGCTTTACTGATAACACACCGTCCTGAAATTTTGCCTCAACCTTTTCAGCCTCGATCTCCCATGGCAGCGACAGCGCCCGCGAGAACCGACCAGATCCGCGCTCGCGGCGGTGATACCTCCCATCCGGGACGTCGGCGATCTTGCGCTCGCCGCTAATGGTCACATCTCTTCCGGAGACAAGCACTTCAATGTCGTTCATGCTGATTCCGGGCAGCTCTGCCTCGATCCAGGCAGCGTCTCCCTCCTGCCAAAGGTTCACTGCGGGGTAGCCCCCGCTGTAGCCGCGCTGCGCCGGCATGGCCTCAAAGAGGCCCTCGAACAATCTGTTCATGTCGTGCTGCAATCGCATGACCGGAGACAAGCCATACATCATTCGACTCAACATAAATTCCTCCCTTCATGGGCCGTTTTTGTCTTGTCCTCGCGTTCGCCTACTGGCCCCGCGTAGCAAACGCGGTGCATCCAAGATGCCTGATTACCTCGCGAAATTCGCCCCAAGCAAAATGCGTGCCATATCTGCAGGTGATGCGGACCCTGCTGGAAAACCTGAAATCGCATTCGGGGAACAGGCACTTTGCGTGCGACTGACTGTCACATTGACAGGATCCTGAATAAATGCGCAAAGCCGGTGTATTTGCGGTTTTGTTACAAATTCGACGCCATGGAGCGGGTGTTCTTCTTGAAGCGCTTGCCCAGGAAAAACGTAATCCATCGACCTCGACGGAAGCCTTTTCAAGCAGCAGGTCGAGTTCAATTCGACTCAATTACCAGCCGGCTTGGAATAACCATCCCTACCACATTCAAAGCATTGTCTTGCCTTTGGCGTTCTGGGGTTCTCGCCACACATCTGACAAGACGGCCCGAAGTTCCCGACACGGTGCTTGTAAATCTCTTCTGATTTGACACCTGCTTCACCGGTCAGCCTCTCATAGGCGGCGATCAGTGGGGCGTATTGTGACCGAGCGTCGGCCAGCGTCTGCCCGCGGCTCCGGGCGTCTTTCACTGCAAGAGTATTCTCACGAAACAGCTCAGCCATCGGCCGATACTCAATTTCATCCAACGCATGAACCCACGCCTTGCATCGCCAACACCAGACACGCTCCATTGGTTCGTCTCCTTTCAGATGAACCCATTCGTCGATTGCAGCAGAGGATATCCATCGGATGGAAATACGTGGCCGATCTAATCCAGCCCGATAATGACCACCTTGATCCCCACACACTCCCCGGCATTCTTACTCCATTGACCCCGCCCTCCTGCCGGGAAGGATCAATTGCTGGCGTTGTGTCGCGTCCATGTCGAGCGAGACCGCCGTCAATCAGGGGGCAGCCAAATGAACGAGACAATTGTAGGCGCGTACGAAACCGTCAACGGCTCGCTGCCGCTGACCTACATCCGACCGGGACAATTCGCCGCCGTGGATCGATCCGCACCGATCGCCAGGGAGGGCATCCTGCACGACTACCGCACGCACACCAGCGTCGCCATCAGCGTGATGTTCATCCGCGACGGGTCGCGCCAGGGCGCCGCCGGCGACGTCATGTTCGACCGGGCCTCGCCCAATCGGGCAGAGCGCATCCGGCTCGAGATTGAACAACGCAAGGCGTCGTGATTCCAAGCGGTTGAGATCTTCAAGCAACAGAGTCGTGGGGGGGGGGGGGAGACAAAAGCAACACACAACAAAAAAAAATGGAAAAAAAAAAAAACAAAAAAAAAAAAAAA
>CAYXEY010000161.1:1835-9726 GCA_964464105.1 uncultured Planctomycetaceae bacterium | reverse complement strand
CAGTGACGCGGCGGCGTGGATGCAGTTCGACGCCATCTACCGCCCAATCCTTTATCGCTTTGCGACGGCGCGGGGCGTTGAGCATGCCGCGGCCGAAGACGTCGTGCAGCATTGCATGGTGGCGGTCAGCGAACACATCCGCAGCTTTGAGTACGACCCCACGCGCGGCCGTTTCAAGGGCTGGTTGCGCACCCTGGTGAACAACAAGATCCGCAATCTCGTCCGCGATCAACGCGATCAGATCGCTCAGACTCGCGACTTCAACATTGCCGATGCCCGCGAGGATGCGCCCGACGAACTGTTTGAAAAGGTCTGGCTCGACGAGCACCTGAAACACGCCCTGCGCACGGTCCGGGCCGATGTCGAACCAGGCACTTTTGCGGCGTTCCAGGCCTATGTCATCGAGGAGCGGCCGATCGAGGAGGTCTGCACGACCTGCAACATGAATCCGAATCAGGTTCATGCGATCAAATGGCGGCTGACCCGCAAACTCCGCGAGGCCATGGCCGACCTGGCCGGCGACGAGAACTAAAGGGGCAAGCGAGAGCGCCGAGTGCGTTCTGAGTTTCCTCGTTTCAATTCGAATTCAAATGTCCTATCGATCGATTCCACAAGCCGGCGCGTGCGTATCTGATGACGTGCTGGAGCAGTATCACGCGATGGAATTGAACGCGGCCGCCTTGGAGGCGGTGCGCGTGCATTTAAGCGAATGCGCCCCCTGTGCGGCGCGCGACACGGCGCTGCTGTCCGCCCATGACGACCTGCTGGGCCGGATTCGTGCCTGGGACGCGGCCGATCGCAAAAAGATCCTGTCTGACCCTCAGAACAACTTGTCACCCTCTCCGGGCAGCAGCGCTCCCAGCATCCTGGAATCGCCGCTTCCCGAAGGCGTTATCCCGGGCTACGACATCCTCAGCGAGATTCACCGCGGTGGTCAGGGCGTGGTGTATCGCGCCCGCCAGCGGTCGACCAAGCGCGATGTCGCGATCAAAGTGCTGCTCGAAGGACCCTTCGCCTCACGGGCTGCGCGGCGACGATTCGAGCGCGAGATTGAAGTGGTCGCGGGGCTTAAGCACCCCAACATCGTCGCCATCTTCGACAGCGGAGCTACGACAGATGGTCGACAGTTCTGCGTGATGGACTTTGTCGAAGGCCTTCGTCTCGATCATCACGTGCGCGATAACAAGATCGACGCGAACACCCTCTTGCGTTTGTTCGCCACCATCTGCGAGGCGATCAATTTCGCCCACCAGCGCGGGGTCATTCACCGCGATCTGAAGCCATCCAACATACTGGTCGACATGGAAGGCCGGGCGCGCATCCTCGATTTCGGCCTCGCCAAGCAGATGTCCGCCGCAGATGACCCGCTGGTGTCGATCACCGGTCAAGTCGTCGGCACCCTGCCGTACCTGTCGCCGGAGCAGGCCCGCGGCATGCACGAACAAGTGGATGTTCGCGCCGATGTGTACGCCCTCGGCGTCATTTTCTACGAACTGCTGACGGGCCAATATCCCTACCCCGTGGTCGGTCAGTTGGCCGACGTGTTGAAACACATCGCCGAGACCGAGCCGAAACGCCCGAGCACGGTGTGGTCGACTGGTTCGGGCGTGCGTGCTTCGACTTCGGGAAGGTGCCCGCTCGACGACGAAATTGACACCATTTCGCTGAAGGCCCTGGCCAAGGAGCCCGATCGGCGCTACCAGAGTGCCGGCGAACTGGCACGCGATGTGAATCGCTATTTGTCAGGCGAGCTGATTGAAGCCAAGCGCGACAGCACGTGGTACATGCTGCGCAAGACGCTGCGTAAGCGGCGCGGGCTGGTGGCGACCGCAGCGCTGGTAGTCGCTCTCTTGATCGCCTGGGGCGCGACCACGTCGTATTTCTACGCCGTTCAGAAGCATCAGACTCAGCGCATCGCCGAGGAAGGCGAACGCGCTAAGCGCCGGTTCGACCAGGTGCGCGAACTGGCTCGCGCATCCTTGTTCGAATTTCACGACGCCATCGCCGACCTGCCGGGCGCAACGCCCGCGCGCGTGCTGCTGGTGAAAAACGCCCTCAAGTACCTTGACAACCTGTCCCAGGAAGTCGGCGACGACGTGACGCTGATTCGCGAACTTGCCACGGCATACGCAAAAGTTGGCGACGTGCAGGGATCGGTCCGGCTCTCGAACATCGGCGATACGGCCGGAGCGATGGTCAGCTACAAAAAAGCGCTCACCCTGCTCGAGTCAATTGCGGATTCACATCCAGATCAGTTCGTATTGAAGAAGAGCCTCTCCATGCTGCACGCCTGCATCGGCGACATGCACTGGTCCAAGGGCGCCATGGAGGAATCGCTGGTCGAGTATGAGAAGGGTCGCAAACTGGCGATGCAGATGCTTTCACTGAGGGAGAATGACCCCGAGGGAATACGCGTCCTGGTGTCGCGCTATCAGGACATCGGCGATGTCCTCTTGCAGATCGGTCGACGCGAGGAGGCGATCAAACAATACGAAGAGGGTCAGGCCATGATCGAGCCGCTTGCCATGGCCCCCAACGCCGACCCGGACATCATCATCGCCGCCGCCATCAACTATGACCGGCTGGCCAATATCGCCATGGACGCCGGACGGATCAACGACTCGTTGGATCTCTACAAGCGCTCGCTGAAATTGCGCGAGGATCAGGCCAAGGCGAATCCGGGGAGCGTGCGACACCGCGTGTTTCTGGCCAACAGCCTCGATCAGTTAAGCAAACTTCACCTGCGGATCGGCCATCCCGACGAGGCCATGCCTTACGCCACCCAAGCCCGTGACATTCGCAAGGGACTGGCCGACATCGACCCGGATGACACGCGAGCCGGGTTTGAATTGTCCATCAGTTACGATCAGGTGGCTGACGTGTTTCTGAACATCGGCGACTACGAAGCGGCAATCGTCGAGCAAAGGCGATCTCTCGCACTCCGTGAAACGATCTCAATAAAAGACCCGACGAACGCCTGGTATCGCGAGAGTGTGGCCGTGAGTCACGATGCCATCGGCGAGTCCCTCTATCGAATGGGAAAAAACGCGGAGGCTGAGACCGAATTTCGACAGGCCTTCACCATCCGCGAGGAGCTGCTCGTCCAGAACCCTACTGATTTGTCGCTTCCGATCAGCCAGGGGACCACGTTGACTTCGCTCGGCAACGCCCTGTGGAAATTGGATCGCATCGCCGACGCCCGGGACGCCTTCGCGCGGGCGCTGGCCATCCGACTCGATATGCACAATCGCGCCCCAGATGACGTGTCTGCCGCACTGGCGCTGATTGCGATTCGCGATCGGGCCGCGGATTTGATGCTCTTTGAGGGCCGCATTGAAGATGCCGCACTAGAATTCGAGAAGTGTCACGCATTGGCGGGAAAACTGTTGGCCATCGATTCAGTGAACCGCCCCACCAGACGGTGTTTCACGGTGGCCGAACTGAAGCTGGGAATGATTGAGGCTCGCCTGGCGGAACTGGCTGAGCCCGGTTCGCCTCGCCGCAGTGAGCGGATTGGAAGGGCCATCGAGTATTTCGAGAATGCACAACACATGGTCGAAAGGATGCGAGCCGACAAGCTCACCAATCCCAATGACAAATCGCTTTTTGAGGATATCGAAAGGGAACTAAAGGACGCCCGACGCAAACTTGAGGAATGGACTGCAGACTCGTCGACCACTCCTCTGCCGTCTTAAATCTCAGTTCCATCGACTCGGTTGGCTTCCGTGAGATTCGGCGGTCCGGATTCAGGCGGCCTTTGAACCGAGCAGGCAGTTCAACTCAAGGCTGTTGCGATAGAGCGAGGCAGCCGCCGCGGTTTTGCCGGTCAGTCCGACGATGCGACAATTGGCGCTGACCGTGCGGGCCAGCTCCATCAGGCTGGCGAACATGACCGTCCACTGCGGGCCGACTTCGCTGACGTTCGCCAGGTCGATGACCACTTCGCGTATCGTCGAGTCGTTGCAGGCCGAGCGAACCATTCGGGCGATCGTCTGCAGGGCTGCGCCTTCGAGCACGGCGTTGGTCGGCTGGATCGCCATCACGCCGTCGTCGCTGACCGAGAAGTTCGCACAGGCGAGAACCGACTCGAGCCGGGTGATGATCGCATTCTGTCGTCGGGTCTTGAAGAACATCTCAGTCTCCCCTTGTCTGTCGCCGGCGGGTGCGTCCGTCGGTCGGTTCCGTGCCGCGTTGAACGCGGTCACAAGGGATACCCAGTACAGTGCGATTTCTGTTGTGAACTCACGTACTTTTTTTTTGCACCGCGACGAACGGGACTTTCGCCGGTAAAACAGGGTCACCAGCCCCAGGTGGTGTGGAAATTCGCCCAATTTGAGGCTCGTTTCGATGGTATCCGACGCCGAAAGTCCGCTATCCAAGCTGCTAATCGATATGATCGCAGCCGAGGCATCCGACCTGCACCTGGTGCCCGGTTATCGCCCGATGTATCGCGTTCATGGCGATTTGCGCACGGCGGGCGAGGCGGCTCTTTCAACTGAGCAGATAACCACCCTCCTGCGCCCCCTGCTGCCGCCGACGGCCGCGGCCCGGTTCGACACCGACCGCGACATTGACCTGGCCATCCAGATCGCCGGTCCCTCGGGTCCGCATCGCTATCGCGTCAACGTCTTCACCGATCGAGGTGGACGCGGGGCGTGTTTTCGGTCGATCCCCACGCGCATTCCCACGATCGATGAACTTGGATTTGCCGCCGATGTCGCCGAGCGCATTCTCAAGTTCACCAACGGCCTCGTTATCGTCAGCGGCATCACCGGCAGCGGAAAGACCACGTCGCTGGCGGCACTCATTCAGATGCTGAACGAGCGCGGCGGTTACAGGATCATCACCATCGAGGAGCCCATCGAATACGTGTATCCCATGCAGCCCGCCAGCATCGTCACGCAGCGCGAAGTCGGCGTAGACGTCGGCAGCTTTTTCGATGGCCTGCGCTACGGCCTGCGGCAGGATCCGGACGTGATGCTGGTCGGCGAAATTCGCGACCGCGAGACGGCGCAACTCGCCATGTCAGCGGCCGAGACCGGGCACCTCATCTTCGCCACCATGCACACCTCCGACGCCAAGGGCGCGGTCACCCGCATGGTCGATCTGTTTCCGATGGAGATGCACGACGATATTCGCTCGCAGCTCTCGATGAGTCTTCGTGCCGTTGTCGCGCAACACCTGCTCCCGACGAGTGCCGGTCGCCGTGTGCTGGCGATGGAGACGCTGTTCGCCACATTCGCCGTGCGCAGTGCGATTCGCCAGGGGAAGATCGAGAATCTCGACACGGCCATTCAGAGCGGGCGCCGGGAGGGCATGTTCAGTCTCGATGCCGACTTGCGCAGACTTGTGACCTCGGGCCTGATCTCGATGGATGTGGCCCGAACCTATGCCAAGGACCCCGCTGAGTTCGGGGCATAACCCATCCACTATCATGCCGTTCGATGTCCGCCCGTTCGCTTCCATTTTCCGTGCTGATGCAAGGTCGTTTCGCGGCCGAGTCTGTGCGCGTCAAATTGGACGTTTCCGAGCGTTCGACGACGCCCGCGCTGGAAGCGTTGATCGAAGCGGAATGGACGCCGCGACTTGCGGATGCACAACGCGAAGGACGGCTGCTCTTCAATGGCGAACTGCTGCGATATGTCGACCATCGCATTGTCGAATCGCCAGCGGCAACGCCGCGATTTGAGCTGACGGTCGGGCCCACCTGTTACCGCGACTTCGTCGGGACGAATCTCTACAACAATCAGCGCGTGGCGGAGTTCGGCTGGGCGTCGTTCTCCAATCCCGTGGGCACGACCGCGACGCTGTTGACCGCTGACGGCAGGATTTGCTATGGACGGCGCTCGATGCAAGTCGCGTTTCACGCGGGTTATGTTCATACCTTCGGAGGCGCGCTGGAGCCGGGCGATCGCGATGCGTCCGGGGCCATCGACGTATTCGACAGCGTAAGCCGCGAGCTGCACGAGGAGGTGGGCCTGCGCGGGGATGAACTCGGATCGCTCATCTGCGTAGGACTCATTCGCGATACGGAGATTCTTCAGCCTGAGTTGCTTTTCGAGGCTCGCGTCGCATTGTCGACCGCGCAATTGATCGAGCGATGGTCCACTGCCGAGGCTCGCGACGAACATCACGAATTGGTCGATTTGCCTGACGATCGCGACGACATCGTGCCCTTCATTCGAGGGTGCGGGAAGATCGCCCCGGTTGCCGTCGGAGGCTTGATGCTTCATGGCCTGCATCAATGGGGTCAATCGTGGTACGACGCCGCGGCGAATGAGTTAACACGATGAGCGAGAACGGGCCGACACATTCACCTCACGACGCCGCGACATTGCGCGTCTCGCGTCCCGCGGTTTCGCCGGCGCGAAAGCTTGTCTTCGCAGTGATGATGGTGCTGGCGTTCTTAACGGTGCTCGAGATCATCGGGCGCCTGCTGGTGCCCGCCGTAGGAAATGCACGCTGGGCACATGAATCCAGCCATGTTCGTTTGACAGGCTTCCCGGCACTAAATGATGTTCTTGAATCAGACTCCAGACGGTTCTGGCGACTGAAGCCAAACGTCTCACCACGGCAGATCATCGGCCGGGTCGGCAATGACGACCTCATTTTCTCTTTCTCTACGGACAGCGACGGCTTTCGCCGCATGACATCGCCTGCTTCGGCTGCGCAAACCATTCTGTTCATCGGCGATTCGTGCATACTTGGGATCGGCGTCGACGACGATGCCACGATCCCCGCCCTCGTGCAGGATCGGCTCCCGGACCGGCGCTGCATCAATGCCGGCGTGCCGGGATACTCTGCATATCAGGGACGTGTGTATTTGGAGTCGATTATCGACAAACTCAAACCGCAGGTCGTGGTCATGTGCTTTGGTTTCAATGACAACGCTGCGTGGGATGATCGCAGTGACCTGGAACATGCAGCCGCGATCGCCGCCCCACACTGGGCGAGTCAATTCGGCGTGACCCGACTGATCGGGCAATTCACTCTGTCCTCGGCCACCAGTCGCCCGTCCGGCACTCGGCCGCGATTGACCGATGCGGAGTTTTCGGCTGAGGTCGAGTCGATGGTGACGACCTGTATCGCCAAAGGGGCACGGCCGATTCTGTTGATCTGGCCCCTGCGTGAGCAATTGAATAAACCGGGGCTGACCGGCAAGCAATCTGCGTTCGCTCGCGTCGGACAGATCAAGGGGGCTGAAATTGTGGACCTGGTGGAGGCCGCAAGAACACGTCACTTGAACCGCCAGGTTGATACCGGTGCGCCAGGACTGGTGCCACCCGTCTTCGCGGACCTGCTTCATTTCAACGATGCAGGTTGCGCGATGGCGGCGGCAATGCTCGTCAATCAGATTAACGGAGCAACCAGGCTTGAAGGCGATCCCGCGCCCTAGCGTTCAGAAACTGGCGTTCATCCAGCCGGGTGACTCAGCATGCTGTTCCAATCCGATTCGATTGCGGCAAGCCGGGCTGGAGAAATGCGGTCGATAAGGCGGGCAACAATTCTTTCTTCGAGCATTACCAGGACAGCGTGATTCAGCATCGTCGGTGCAATGGACTCAGCCAGCGTTGTGGCGGGCAATGCGTCGGCAGGGAGCGACCGCTCGGCGGAATGCACGTTGATTCCGATGCCGATGATGAGGGCGGTCAGGCGGTCGTTTTCAATGAATGCCTCGGTGAGAATTCCGCCGAGTTTTCGTCCATCCCAAATCAGATCGTTCACCGGCTTGATTCGCAGCTCAACGCCGAGAATCTCGCGCACGGCTTCGACGCAAGCCACGCCTGCCGCCTGCGTGTAAGCAGTGGTCAACGGCAAACCCCCGTCTGCTACCCCACCTCCGTTATGATTTTTACAAACATATGAAATGTAAAGCCCCGCCCCTGCCGGC
>CAYXEY010000161.1:0-1825 GCA_964464105.1 uncultured Planctomycetaceae bacterium | reverse complement strand
ACGCGGACTGGCCTCGCGCGGTAATCAGTGCCGTGTGTTCGATCGCCCCCGCCGCCAACAGCCGCCGGGCTTCGTCGTTGGTTGAATCAATGATGTCGTAGTCGAATCGCTGCATGTGGTTGCCGTCGTGCGCCGCGAGTATAACCCCGGCATCTCAACGCCCGGAGTTCTTGCCGCATGGCCTCAGTCCGACGAATCGCTCTGCTATGTCTGGTCGCAATGATCCTGCCTGCAGCAGGATGCAAGTCGCCCACGCTGACCGTGATGACCTTCAACATTCGCTATGACAATCCCCGCGACGGCGTGAACGCGTGGCCGAACCGCCGCGCCTTCGTCGCCGAGGTCATCCGCAAACACGATCCCGATTTGCTGGGTTTGCAGGAAGTGCTTATCAAACAGCGCGATCAACTGCTGGCCGACCTGCCAGGGTACGAGAGCATCGGCGTGGGCCGCGACGATGGCGATCGCAAAGGCGAGTTCTCTCCCATCTTTTTTCGCAAGGCGCGGTTCACCGTGGTCGACAAAGGCTGGTTCTGGTTGAGCGAAACACCCGACAGGCCCGGCAGCCTGGGCTGGGACGCCGCGTGTGCCCGAATCGCGACCTGGGCGCGGCTTCGCGATGCGACAACGAAACTCGAACTTCTGATTCTCAATACGCATTTCGATCACAAGGGGCGCAAGGCACGCGTCGAATCAGCCGCGCAGATCGCAAAATTCCTGGAACAGCAACCCGACCGCACGCTCATTGTGACCGGCGACTTCAATTGCGGACCGGATTCAGATGCGCACATGCGGCTCATGGACCAACCTCGAAATCGCCCTCTCGTGGATGCCTTTGATCGGCTGGTCGACGACGAAACCGACGCCGGGACATTCAACGGTTTCGAGGGCGTCCGCACGGGGCCGCGCATCGATTGGATTCTTCACACGAATGATCTCACCCCCGTCGCGTGCGAGATCATTCGCGATTCCCGCGATCGGCGATATCCATCGGATCACTTCCCGGTCGTGACCCGCTTCCGAATGTCACGAAAAAACTGAACTATACATCTACGCGGTTCGTCTAAATTATGGTCAGCCGTTACGCTTGCCTGATATGGAGTTAGTTGATCCGATCGCAACGATGCCTTCGCAGTCGTCCCAACGGGGCGCGATGCGATTCGTTGCGCCGGCAATTGTCTTCATCCTCGCCACCGCCTGTTTCCTCCCCGCCATGCGAAACGGTTTCGTGAAATGGGATGACAACGGCAACTTCCTCACCAACCCGGACTACCAGACATGCAACTGGGCCGCCGTGAAATGGGCCTTGACCACACGGCACATGGGTCACTACCAGCCGGTCAACTGGCTGACCTTCATCGCCGATCATGCCTTGACGCCGATCATCGGGCCATCCGGCCCGCGGGCCGATGATGATCCGGCCATGCGAAAAGTCAGGCCCGATCAATGGCCGACCCATCCGCCCAGCGCCGGACGATTTCACCAGACCCAGGCGATTCTGCATGGCATCGCCGCAGTGCTGATTTACTACCTCGCACGGGGTTTGCTGCCACGCGGCGATGGTGATCGCGCGGCAGCGATTCACACGTCGATCTGCATCTTCGCGGCGCTGCTCTTCGCGGTGCATCCGCTGCGCGTCGAGTCGGTCGTATGGACCAGCGCTCGCACCGACGTGCTGGCCACGATTTTTTTGTCGGCGGCAACGCTGGTCTATCTAAGGGCTTTGCAAGGTCGCGCCTGGTCAGTCGCGCCAACTGTTCAGCAACGACTCACCATCGCACTCTTCATGGCACTCGCCGTGTTCAGCAAGGTCGTGACCGTCAAC
>CAYXEY010000160.1:0-9726 GCA_964464105.1 uncultured Planctomycetaceae bacterium | reverse complement strand
GATTGTTGTGGGAAAATGCACGACAAAGCCGGAAGCAATGGGTCGTCCCAGCCTTGCACAGCATGCGCGGTTGGTTATTTCCGATCCGTTGGATATCCGCCGCACCTTATTCGGCATCACGACACCCGATGACGATTCTCTCGCGGCGCGAGGCCGTTAAAGCTTTGAAAACGCATCCAGCGCCTGATCGAGATGCGAAATCTCATGAGCCGCCGAGACCTGCACACGCAATCTTGCCGCGCCTTCGGGCACGACCGGGTAGCCGAAGCCGATCACGAAGACGCCGAGTTCCAACAGCCGCTTGCTCGCGGCGATGGCTTTGGCTGTAGCGCCAAAGAGAATGGGCGTGATGGCGCTGGGGCCCTCGACGGTTTCGAAGCCGCGGGCACGCAGTCCGGCGCGCAGGTGGTCGACGTTGCGCCGTAGCTTCTTCACGCGGCTGCTGTCATTCAGAACAATATCGATCGCGGTCGTCGCGGCCGCGCTGGTGCCCGGCGGCAGGGCGTTGGAGAAGATCTGCGGACGGCTCTTCTGCATCATCAGATCGATCAGGTTGCGCCGCGAGGCCACGTATCCGCCGGCCGCGCCGCCCAGGGCCTTGCCCAGGGTGCCTGTCATGCAGTCTATTTTTCCGAGCAGTCCGAAGTGCTCGACCACGCCCTTGCCGGTCGCGCCGCATACGCCGACGCCATGCGAATCATCCACGATGAGCAGCGCGCCGTGCTCGGTGCACAGGGCATGGATGCGATCGAGCTTGGCGATGTCGCCTTCCATGCTGAACACGCCATCGGTGACGACGAGCTTGTACTTGATTCCCGCGGCCTCCTTCAGCTTTGCCTCAAGGTCGGCCATGTCGGAATGTTTATAGACCTTTGACTGCGACGCCTTGTTGATCTGCCGGCCCAACCGCATGGCGTCGATGATTGACGCGTGATTCAGCTCGTCGCTGATGGCGATGACCGAGTCTCCGCCGATGCTCATGAGCGTGGCGATCGACGCCTCATTGGCGTTCCAGCAGGAACAATACGTCGTCGCCGCCTCCGTAGCGGACAGCTTTGCAATTCGCTCCTCCAATTCGCGGTGATAGGAGAAGCTGCCGCAGATGAATCGCACCGAGCCGGTGCCCGCGCCCCATTTCTTCTGCGCTTCGATCGCTGCGTTGACCACGGCAGGGTCGTTGGCCAGGCCGAGGTAGTCGTTGGAGCACAGTACGACGACGCGTCCGACGCCCTCCATGTCCGACGTCGCGCCCATCGGGCCGGCGAGACTGCGAAAGGTCTTGTATTGACCGGCGTCGCGCATCGCACGAAGGTCGTCATCGATTCGATTCCAGCATGGGCTCATGAATTTGCTCCGTGGTTTGGTTACTGCCTGCAACGATATCGGGGAGCGCGCGATTCATCAAAATGAAATGGCCCCGGGCAGGTTATGCCCGGGGCCCTATTGTGGAAATCAAATCCAAGAGCGAACCGAACCCGCGAACTTACGGCTTGGCCGGCTCCGCCGGCTTTGCGGGCGTCGGCGTGGGTGGGGCCGTCGGCTTGGCTCCCGCGGGCGGAGTCGTGCCTGCGGGCGGCGTCGCGCCGGCAGGCTGCGGCACGATCTTGATCGGTCCGGTGACCGGCTGCGCCGGCGTAACCGGCGTCGGCAGCACGGACTTTTCGCCGTCGGTGGCGATGCGCTGCTCAATGCTGACCAGCGCCAACACGCGGTCATTCATCACGCCGTAAATCTCGGACAAGGGCTTGGCCTCCGTGGTCTTCTCCGCCTGTTTGGTGGCCTGATCGAGGATCTTCTTGGCCTGAGCGAGCTGGTCGGCTCGGAACTTGTACTTTCCGGTAACGGAATCGACCTGCGCGGCCCACGTATCCTTGGCGGGGGCCGGGCCGTATTCGCGCGGCGGCGGCGCCGGCGGAGGAACAGGCTTGACTGCGACCGGAGGCGTCGGCGGAAGCGGGGTCGGCTGCGCCATCGGCTTCGTCGGACTCGGCGGCGTTGGCGTTGTCTGAACATTCACGGGCGGTGCGGCCGGCGGTATGTTGACCGCCAGCTTTTTGACGGCCTGACTCGGCATTTCCACCGCCTGCCCGGCCAGCAGATCAATGTTCTCGCGCTTGAGTTCGACCTTGCCGCTCTTGAGCTGGTTGGCAAAGTGCGCCTTCATGTTGCCGTACGCCTTGTCGACCTGCTCCTTTGAAAGAGTCGGCTCGAGCTTGGACAACACATTGGCGTAGCTCATTGGGGCCTTGGCGTAAATGTTGTAGAGCTGGGTGTTGAGCCGCTCGAGCACCGCCGCCCGGACGTCCTCGCCCGTCGTGGTCATGGCCTGATCAAGCCCGACCTGAAGGCTCCGCAGGGTCGGCTTGATGCCGGGGCCGTTGAAGTAGGCGTGCTGATCGGCGACCAGGCCCATGTGGGCATCAAGAAGTTGCTTGCTCTGAGCCGGATTAAGCTCGTACATCCTGCCCAAGAAATCGACGCGAGACTGAATCCACTGCCGGTCGGCGGCGGTGGGCTCCTGCGCAACGCAGAGCGTCGCCGCAAACAAAGGAAGAACCATCATGGAATAAATTCGACGCATGGGATTACACCTGCCTTCAAGCATGGGGGTTCGAGCCGCGGAAAGACCGCGGCACACATGCGTATTGTCAGGATCGTCGCCGGGGCATGTCAATCGACTTGGTGTCCAGATGGCGCTTCGTTACCTCTGCGTTACCTCCATCTTGCGCAGATTAACCCATTTATCGCACGGCTCGCGGTGTGGGGGTGTTTCAGTCGTAATGAAATGGCGCAAACAGGCGCCGGTGTTCGCGCTGGCAGAAGCGGTCGGTCATGCCCGCGATGTAGTCGCAGATCACGCGGTGCGCGCCCTGCTCGGACACACGCGCTGAAAACCGCTCGGGAAGAAGCTGCGGCTCCGCAAGATAAGCCTGAAACAGCTCACGGATCAGCCGCCGCGATTTGGAATCCATGCGCACCACGCGGTGATTGCGATACACCTTTTTGAACAGAAGCTCCTGAAGCTCCTCGACAGTCGTCTGTATCGGCGTCGAGAAACCAATGAGCTCGCCTGCATGATTGCGAACACCGTCTATATCGACAACGCCCGACCGGCTGATTCGCTCGCGGCTCGCCTCGGCCGCGTCTTCGGAAAGCCGTGCCGCGAGGGCGTCCAGCACCGGACGGCGAATGGCCAGCAGCGGCGCGTCGGGGTTTGAGCTTCTCACCGGCGCGGACGTATCGCGCCAGAGGGAGTTCGACATGAGCGTCTTTTCGTCAAGAACGCCTTCCCCAATGCCATCCTCGATGTCGTGCAACGTGTAGGTGATCGCGTCCGCCAGGTTGGCAACCTGCCCCTCCAGTGGCGCGAACGGGCCCGATTTCCAGAGTGAATCCAACACTGGGTCGCCAGTCGTCGAACGCTGCGGCTTGTCATAACGGGTGTGATGTTTCACCAGGGACTCGCGCAGCTCGTAACTGAGATTAAGCCCGCGAAAACCGGGGTAGGGGTGTTCGAGATAGTCGACCACACGAAGCGACTGCACGTTGTGCTCGAATCCGCCGTGCTCGGACATGAGCGCGGCCAGCTCCACCTCGCCGGCATGTCCGAAGGGCGGATGGCCCAGGTCGTGGGCCAGGGCGATCGCGCCGGCCAGCCGATCGTTGATGTTCAGCAGACGGGCGAGCCGCTCGGCCTGCGACGCAACTTCGAGCGTGTGGGTCAGACGGGTGCGAAAGTGATCGCCGCCATCGCTGACGAAGACTTGCGTCTTGTGCATGAGCCGGCGAAACGCCATGCAGTTCAGGATGCGCCGCCGATCCACCTCGAATGGCGGCTCATGGCCGGTTGACTCAGCATATGCACGTCCGCGCGAAGCCTCTGCGAATGCGGACTGCGGAATGAGCAAGGAGGGCGTCATGACACCACCTCGCCGGCCGGCGCGGGCAATCTGAGCGAGGCCGCAGTCGCGATGAACTGGGCATGCAACTGATCGAGCGATTGCGGAATCACGCGGACATCGCCGACCACGGACATGAAGTTTGTGTCGCCATTCCATCGCGGAACGATGTGAACGTGAATATGTCCGGGCAATCCTGCACCGGCACAGCGGCCCAGGTTGACACCGATGTTGAATCCATGCGGTTGCAGCGCATGGGCGAGAAGGCGCTTGGCCTGACCGGTGTGATGCCACAGGCGCTGCATTTCGCCGGGCGTCAATTCATCGAAATCGGCTTTGTGGGCAAATGGTGCGATCAGCAAATGACCATTGGTGTAGGGATACCGATTGAGCAGCACCAGCGTGTCGTCGCCACGCCAGATGACGCCGTTGACCGCGTCGGAATCAGGCTTGTCAAGATAATCGCAGAGAAAACACGCCGGCGCGCCGGACTCGCTGGCGGCGGTCACATACTCAAGCCGCCACGGCGCCCACAGACTGGCGTGAAATTCGTTCATCGATGTCATCCAGAGAAGGTGGCGTTGACGAGATTACGGGGAGGCCTTGCTCTGCTGGACCAGCGAATCCGGCGGCGGAAGATGAACGGCCTTCCAGGCTGCCATCTCCGCGGCCACGCGCTTGGCAGGCTCCATCTCACTGCGATGGCCCGCGCCCGCTGCACAGGACTCCAGATCGGCGACCTCGCGCACCCAACCGCGAATCGCATCGCCATGCTCCTTGAGCAGGGCCTCCATCGCGCTGGGATACAGCTCGACGAAGTCAGCCATTTGTCGCATCGAGGCACACGCATCCGCGGCCGACGAAGCGCGTTTCGCCACGCCCCGCATCCAATGACTCATGGCCTCGTCGTCCGAGAGCTTGCGGGCATCGGTGACGTCGTCCCTGGTGCACTTGATGGTCTCGCCGGAGTCGACCTCGACATAGCGAACCGTGTTGCCGAGCGATGAATACTCATTGGCGTGTACTTCGCTACCGTCTTTGCGGGTGACCAGCCACACCGATTTCTTCTTGTCATTCGGCTTGATCGCACGCGTCTTTGATTCAACGGTCGTTGCAAACGTCTTGACCGGCCCATCGGCGCTGTCATCAAGGGCCGCGCAGGCCAGCCACTTGGCCGAGTCCTCTTTCATCAAATGGGCCACCCAGAGCGCATCGGGAATCGCCGGCGCGAGTACGACCTGTACGGACTTGGCAATATCCGGTGCGAGGGTCTCGCGCACTTCGCGCGGCACATGGTTCGCAGCTTTGAGCACAAAGGACAAGCGCTTGTGCGGCGGCAGCTTCCAGATTGTGCGATCGGATGAGCCGATCTTCTTGCCGTCAACAAAGACATCCGCAACCACGTTGCCGGACACCTTGAATCGCACCCCCGACTGCATCGCCTGGGTGTATTCGCGGCGGCGCTCTTCGATACGGCGGTCGGACTTATCAATGGTTCGCGCGGCATTCAAAGACTCAAGCGCCGCGTCGTAATCCTGGCTTGCCCAGCGTTCCGCGGCCTCACCGAGCTTGCCCTCGACCTGGCCCGACTTCAAGCGCTTCTCGGCTTCCTTGAATCGTTCCGACCCGGCCACGGTCGGGTCCAGGTCGCGCATGGTGGCGAGGTGCGTCGTAGCCTCACTCCATGATTTAGCCGCGATGAACCCATCCAGTTTCGAGTGATCCGCCGTCAGCCGACGGGCCAGCGCGGATTGATAAGCTGCCTCCAACGGCGCGAGATCGGTCTCGAGCGTGGTGGCATCCTTGCGAAGCTGGCTCAAGAGCTTGCGAGCCTCGGCCACGTCTCCACGCTCAAGTGCCGCGTTGAGCGTCGACTTCGTTCCCGCGTCGATGGGCCTCTGCTTTGCCTTCTTTTCTTCCGCAAGCCGCTTCGCCTCCGCCTCCTGCTTCTCGAGTTCGCTGACGGCGCCGCTGGAGATCGACTTCTTGGCCCACAAATTTGGAAAGATGTACTGCGTGCTCACCCACACGATTCCGCCGAGAAAGAGCAGCACGACGATCAGCTTCAAGATGGGTGTGAGGGCCGACGTTGCCGCCGCCGCCTTGTCAGAAAGATCCCCCTCGATGCCTGATACGCCGTTCCTGCGAGGCGGGGCCGCTTCACCGATATCGGGAATCGCCTCCAGGTCGGGAGGCGTGTCATCCAGGTTCGCCGGCCCCGGCGCTGGTGTCGATCGCGCCGCCGGGATGCGAAGTCCCGCGCCGCAGGCCGGACAGGCAATGCGCTGTCCGCGCAGCTCGGTTGCCACGCGGACGAGTCGGCCGCAGTCCTTGTTCGGGCATCGAATGGCAAGCGACATGAATGGCGAATCCGGGGCGAGGAAGGCCGATCCATCGCATGATGCGGTTCAATCGGCTGACGATATCTGAGCGTAGTTTGACACGGCCCAACGGTCAATCGTCCAGGGGGACATCCATCGCAGGCTGCGGCGTCTGGTGCAGACCGGGCGCTCCAAACAGGCGGCGGATCTGCACTGTCTTGGCGACCACTTGCCGTTTGTCCTCGGTGGCCGCGAATTCCCCCACGATCCGACAGCGGCCAAAAAGGTCGCGCGGACTGCCAACCACCTGTGCGACCTTGAGAGCCGATGATTCGATCCGGCCTTCGAGACGATCCGGGGCAATCTTCGACAGGTAGACGAAGCCCGCACCGGAATAGCGAATCGAGTCGGGGCCGCAGAGCAGGCAGTAGCTGATCGTGGCATTGGTCTGCGTGCTCTCGACATGGGTCGTACCGGGTCGCGGTTCCCAGAAGATCTGAATCGTGACGATCTGAGTGACCGGGGGCATGGGGCTGCCATCGGTCGGCGGCTGATCGGCACCGGGGTTGGCGTCATAGACTTCGAACACCAGCGTGGCATCGCGATGCTCATTGCGCGAAAAGAAACCGGTGTCGAACCGCTCAGTCAGTTTCCGGGCCGGCGCGCCTTCGTGATAGGCCTGAATTTCGAATCGCGTTTCGACTGGCTTGCAACCAGTTGCGGCGATCAAAAGCGAGGGCGCTAACAACCAGGGCAATTGACGATTGACACGCTGAGATCGCGATCGCGCGGGATCAATGTTCGACGGCATCGAGCAGGCCCTTCTCGCTCCGCGGTGGGGCGGGCGAGGCGTGATTGATGCCGAGGAGCGAGAGCGCGTCGCGCTCGACGATCCCCGCCAGATATTGCCGCGGAATCGTGGGCATGTTCGTGCCGGTCACCAGTTGATTCAGCCGATACAGCGACTCGATGGCGGTCGCCGCCGACGAGTAGGGGAAGTCGCTTCCGAAGAGAAGCTTGTCGAGCACGCCGTATTGATAAGCGCTCAGCAGGGCGTTGTAGGCTTTCCATGGTCGGGCAATCAGCGCGCTCACATCGGCATACACATTGCGATGCCGACCGAGCAGCACGACACACTCATCGATCCACGGATAACCCAGGTGCGCGATCACCAGTTTGAGATCGGGTAGTTCTCTCGCCACTTCGTCGAGCAGCACCGGCTTGGCAAACTCCATCTTGCTGGCCGAGGTGAAGTGAATCCCCATGTGCAGCAGCACGGGCATCTTCAAGCGGGCGGCCTCGGCGAAGACCTGCATGGCCCGGCTGTCGGCGGGATGAAAATCCTGTGCGGCGGGACTGACCGTGATTCCGTGGATGCTGGAATCCTCGCGGGCCTGGGCGAGATCGTTCATCGCCTCGTGAATGTCCGTCGGATCGACCCCCATGAATCCGACGAGCCGCTCGGGATGCGAGCGGACGTATCGGCTGATCAGATCATTGGGAATCTCTACCCCGAGAAAGCGGCTCTTGAAGCCGAGCACGAAGCTCTTGTCACACGGGCGGCTGGCTTCCAGATGCTCGTCGGTGGAGGCCCGATGCGAGCGGCCTCGCGCCTCGCGGTCGAAGAACCCGGCATCGCCCGGCGCCCAGGCTTCCAATCGATCAAGGCCGGCGGGGGCCCGGTCCTCCCAAATGTGCGTATGGCAATCGACGATCAAGCGTGCGGCTCCTGGGAGTTTATCCCGTTTGACTAGCGATTAGCTTACCATGCTGGGCAACGCGCGACAATTTTCAGCGTTGTTGGCGCGAGATGTGGACGTATGACCCGGCGGCCCCGTTGAAACCTGCGAAATGACCGACCTCACCACGCGCATCGGCAAGCTCACCCTCAAGAACCCCGTACTGACTGCCAGCGGGACCTGCGGATATGGACACGAGTATTCACCGCTGGTGGACCTGTCGAAGCTCGGCGGATTCACCACCAAGAGCGTGACCGTCAAACCGCGCAAGGGGAATGAGCCGCACCGAATTGTGGAAACGCCGTCGGGCATGTTGAACGCCATCGGCCTGGCCAACGTGGGTCTCGATGAGTTCTGCACCACCAAAGCGAAGGCACTGGCCGGATTCGGCACGCACGTCTTCGTCAACGTCGCCGGTCATTCGATCGACGACTATGTGACGGTGTGTGCGAAGGTGGACAGGCTGCCGGAGATTTCGGGCGTTGAATTGAACGTGTCGTGTCCCAACGTCGCCGATGGCATGACCTTCGGCACGGATGCGAAGCTGCTTAGCGAGCTCATGTCGGCGGTGCGGCCGGTCATCAAGAATGGCGTTTTGATCGTCAAGCTCTCGCCCAACGTGACGGACATCACGCAGACGGCGCGGGCGGCGATCGACGGCGGGGCGGATGCACTCTCGCTGGTCAATACGTTTGTCGGCATGGTGATCGACATCGATCGGCGCCGGCCCGTGCTGGCCAATGCAACCGGCGGACTGTCGGGGCCCGCGATTCGACCATTGGCGATCAACCTGGTCCATCGCGTCTATCGCGAAGTCGCGCGGGCGGCCGGCGTACCGATCATCGGCATGGGCGGCATCGCCAACTGGCATGACGCGGTGGAGTTCATGCTGGCCGGCGCGACCGCCGTCTCAGTGGGCACTGCACTGTTCGTGAACCCAACCGTGCCCGTACAGATCATCGACGGCTTGACGGCCTATTTGCAGAGTCAGGGGCTAGCCAGTGCGAGTGACTTAGTTGGCGCATTGATTCGCGAGTGAATCCCCCTGGGCCTCGAGGATCTCCCGGTGCACCCGGACGATCAGCACCTCCTCGTAATACGAGCGGTTGGAGATGCCGATCCGCCCACGCTCCGGCAGGTCGTCCGGTTGGCCAACGTCGAACGCGGAAGTCGGAACGCGGAACACGAGAGTCTCGTTTTGACTTCCGACTTTCCACTTCCGACTTCCCCGTTCCAGTGACCCGCGTGGGCCACTTCTTCAGATGAACCTTCTTGCCGGGTCGGACGCGGTAATCGTTGGGTTTGATAGCCATAAGCAGAATCGTACCGCCGAGCGACGGAGCCACGAAGGATAGGGACAAAGAGACAAAGGGACAGAGGGACAAAGTGGATTGGGTGCCATGCCGACGGCCTTTGCGTCGGCATGTCTTAGGCGCGGGTAGAATGTCTACATGCCTCGACCTTCCCGCGCCCGCCGCATCTTCAAGTGGACCGGGGCCGGGCTGTCGTTGCTGACGGCTGCGACGTGGACGTTTAGTCTGTGGTGTTATGCGCGTGTCGTCTTCAAAGGCAATCAGACATATCTCGGGTTGGGCGATGGTACCGTGGGCGTTGTCGTGACTGACTACGACGTCAAACGCGCGTACGGAATCAATACGGGCATTGAATTCCATCAGCGAGGAGGATTTGGTTTTTTGTGTATCTGAGTGATGTGTGTATGGTGATCTTTTATGAATGTTAGGCGTTTTCTTGGGTTTTGTCTTATGC
>CAYXEY010000159.1:0-9782 GCA_964464105.1 uncultured Planctomycetaceae bacterium | reverse complement strand
AACGAGGCGACGATCAACCATCGTCGGCACGCCTGTCGCGACTCGGCAAACCGAACCGCCTGCACGGCGGCGTTGGCATGACCAGTCTGAGTGAGGACCACTTCCACGAGTTCTAGAATTCTCGTGGTGGTGTGTGGCCCGTCAGCATCGCACATCAGGAAATCCTGCACTGCCTCGGCAAGGTTTCGCGCGCAGCTGCGCGCATTGTCATCGTCGCTGGCGGCCAGCAGGCCCGCCTGAATGCACTGTGCCACTTTTGAAAGAGAAAACGACTCGAGCGAGCCGTCGCGCTTCCTTACGCGAAGTTCCATCCTTGGAGCTGGCTCATTCATTTAAATAAATCCTGTTGACCACGCGTGTCGCGCTGGTCCTCCTCGATGATGTTCCTGGCTTCCTCTATGAACTCATCCACTTGTTTGAACTTGTGATACAGGCTCGCAAACCGCAGGTATGCCACCTTGTCGATCTTACGCAGCCTGTTTGCCACGGCGTTGCCGATGTAGTCGCTGCGAACCTCGCGGTCGAAATTCCGGTTGATGTCCTCCTCAACCTCGTCGACCAGCTTTTCCAGATCCTCCCGTGCAATGGGCCGTTTCCAGCAGGCCCGCTGCAATCCGCTGAGCACCCGCTCGCGCTCATAGGTAACCCGGCTGCCGTCGCGCTTGATCACCCACAGTCGACCGGTTTCTTCGACTCGCTCGTACGTGGTGTAGCGCCGATTGCATGCAACACATTCCCGCCGCCGACGAATGACCGCGCCGCCCTCCGTGGCCCGCGAATCGATCACCTTGTCGCTGCGCTGCTCTTTGCAGTACGGACATTGCATCTCAATGCCGAGCACGGCCCAACCAGATGCCCGCCACATGGCGGCCGAACCCCCACATCTGGTATCCACGGTAGACTAAAACTCTAGGGAAGGGGTGTCAAGAAAAATCTGCGCGAATTCTCTTGCAGGAAAATCACAGCGCGATCCATCGCGCCCCAGCGTCCATACGTTTCAACGAGACGCGCGGTTCAACGGTTAAGATGTTCCACGTTAATTGAATCGAGCGTTCGAACTTTCGGGAGTCGCGTGCATTTGTCTGGATCGCTGGTGGAGCATGAACTGAGCGGTATCCACATTCTCGGATACAGCGTGGCCGGCGAAGAATCCGTCGTCGCGCTCCCTCAACTCGACGCCTGTTTCGACTTCGGCAAAGCGCCCTCTGAGATCCTGCCGATCAATCACGTCCTGCTCACACATGGACACATGGATCACGCCGCGGGGCTGGCTTACTACTTCAGTCAGCGCGAGTTCATCGGCAATGCACCGGGTTGCTCGCTCATGCCCGAGCGATTGGTTCAACCGGTGCGCGACTTGCTCCGCGCCTGGGCGAAGATCGAAGGGCACGAAGCGCCGGCGAAATTAGTCGGGATGCGCGCCGGCGATGAGCACGAGCTGCGTCGCGGACTTGTGGCGCGGGCCTTCGATATCAACCACGGCGTTCCGTCGCTGGGGTTTGTCTTGATCGACGTGCGGCACAAGTTGAAGCCCGAGTTTGTGGGCAAGACCGGTCCCGAGCTGGTCGAACTCAAGAAGCAGGGGATTGAGATTGAGTATCGACTTGAGGTCCCGCTGGTTGCCTACTGTGGCGACACGGCGGAGGGCCGCTGGCTGGAAAATGACGCAGTGCGCCGCGCCAAGGTGATCGTTGTGGAATGCACGTTTTATGACGCCGATCACGTGCAGCGCGCCCGGGCCGGATACCACATGCACGTTCGCGACATGGCCCGGATTCTCCCGCGGTTGGAGAACGAGCATGTGCTGCTCACGCATGTCACGAGACGCACATTTCTGAAGGATGCCAGGCGAACACTTGCCCGGCTGGTTGGCGACGAGGCGATGGGGCGGGTGAAGTTCCTCATGGAGGGCAAGCGCCCGCGCCCGGGTCCGCCGATTCCGGTTGCCCCCAATGGTGCAAGTTCACATCCGCGTGCGGAGTAATCAGTCGCCAAGGATGAGGATATTGGGATCTGGAATCTCAAATCTGAGATCTCAGATTTGAGGTTTTAGCTTTGAGATATCAGATCAGGGAACGCGATCTCGAATCTACCTTTGCCTCATCCATTCGCCTTCCCCAGCTCCCGTCCACGGTTGAATGCCGCAAGGACCGCTTCAACGACGTGATCGGAGACCTTGCGCTCGCGGAGCATCTTCATGGCTGCTTCGGTTGTGCCGCCAGGGCTGGTGACCGCGGCTCGAAGCTCCTGCGGCGAAGCGCCTTTCTGCAGCAACATAGCGCCTGCGCCTACGCAGGCGTGGGCCGCGAGCACTTGTGCATCCTCAGCCTTCAATCCCGCGGCAACGCCGCCGGCCATCATCATCTCGACAAAGTAATAAAAATACGCCGGTCCCGATCCCGCAACGGCCGTCACCGCGTCCATCAGCGCTTCATCTTCCACCGTCACTGTCGCGCCGCCGGCCGAAAAAAGATGGCAGGCCTGCTCCATGTCCTCCTGACTCGCCCATCGACCGCGATAAAGTCCGGTCACCCCGCGGCCAAGTCCGAATGGGAGATTCGGCATCGCGCGGATTACGCGAATTCCGTCGCCGCCGAGTCGCGCCGCAACGCGATCAGTCCCCACCCCGGCCATCACGCTGATGCAGAGCTGTTCCGGCGACACGATGCCGCGAATCGAATCGGCCATTGCGTCGAACTTCTGCGGGGTTACTGAAATGAGAATGATCCGCGACTCGCGAATGACCTCCGCCACGTCCGTGCCGACACGCACATCCAGTGGATGGTTCGCCAATGCCCGCGATGGGGCGACCAAGATTCGATCGCCAGCCAGATACTGGGATTCAAGCCATCGCGTGACCAGAATGTGTGCGATATGGCCCGTGCCGATAACTCCCAAGGCGTAGCGATAGTGCGCAGACATTTTTTCATCCTGACGTTATTGAGACGCAACCCAGCCTCAGATCCTATTGATCCGCATGGACGGTGCCGGAATCGTATCGGGCGGGTCGAATGCGGTCCGAAGGGGAAATTTGGCACTTGACAATTGATAACGTTAAACTAAGATGGGAGCACTGGGCACCGAACGATTGCAAGTCCCTGCCGAGCTTTTCTCGAACACGATCGCGCCGGGCCTGCACGTTTCGGATTTTCACATTCGCCGCAACGACGGCCATTCTTGTGCGAGCCACCATGTCCGCCAATTCGTCTACATTCGATCCGCTGTCCATTCAACCCGCGATCGTGCTGGAGCACATTGAGCGCGGCGCCCGCGCCCTGCGCGATTTGCAGGCCGATGGACTGCTTCTCTTTCGAAACAGCAACCTGCTCGCGTTCACTGGTGTTCCGCTTGCACCGTCTGACCGGCTGGTGTGCGCGTTTTTGTCGAGCGACGGAAGGATTGCCTTTGTCGTCCCGCATTTCGAGGCCGACATCGTTCGCTCACTTCCGGCGGGCAGCCCGATCATGACATGGCGCGAATCCGAAGATTCTTATGCTGCCGCCGCATCCGCCGCCGCATCGATCGGACTCTCGAAGGGTCGCATTCTCGTCGACCCACATACGTGGATAGAGGCCCATTCCAGGCTTGTAGCGGCCATGCCCGGCGCGGCGCTCGTGCGCGACGTGGGCGTGATTGAATCGGTACGCATCCGAAAGTCTGCGACAGAGATCGCCGCAATGCGCGCCGCGGCTCAGGACACCGGCCGAATTTACTCGGCGATGGCCGACGTGCTGCGTCCCGGCATCAGCGAGTTGGACGCCCTCTCCGAGGCAATGGAGCGGCTGCGCGGCGCGAGCGTAACGCGATGGGGCGATCTCGTGCAAAGCGGGCCCAGCGCCTCGGTGCCGCATCAGCGCACCAGCCGCCGAGTGATGCAGCGCGGCGACGCAGTGATTGTCGATTTCGTCGCCCAGCGCGAGGGTTATCTCGGCGACATGACCCGCACCTTCGCGGTTGACAGCGTGTCCGATGAAATCTATCGGGCCTATGGTGTCGTACGCGATGCCCAGGCAGCGGCAATTGAGGCGATCAGGCCGGGCGTCACCTGCGAGGCGGTCGATCAGGCGGCGCGGCGGGTGATCGAGTCTGCCGGACTGGGCGATTACTTCGTGCACCGAACCGGCCACGGCATCGGCATCGATGTACACGAGGCACCCTACCTTGTATCGGGTAACAAGACCGTTTTGGAGCCCGGCATGGTCGTCACGGTCGAACCGGGCGTCTATTTGCCCGGGCGGTTCGGCATCCGCATTGAAGACGTAGTGGCCGTGACCGATGGCGGCTACGACGTGCTCAGTCGCGATGTTCCGACGGATGTGTCGACCCAATTCGGCCGCTCGGCGCGGGCGGCGTGAAGCCGCGCCTCGGTTGATCCGGCCGCTATACTGCCCCCATGACTCCCACTTGTCTCGTCGTATTCGAGGATGCGGGATTTCGATCGCTGCTCCCGCTGGTTTATCCGCGCGCGACGTTCAACCTGCGTTGCGGGATTGACAATCTGCTTTCCAAGATCGAAACGGCGTTCGGTCGCCAGGCCGATGCGCTGTTCGTGCGACCGGGCCTCGCGGCCGTGATGGACGAGCGTCAGCGCACGCAATACGATGTGCCCCGCGCGGTCAATCGCGTGCCGACAGCGGCGACACAGTTTTGGGTCAATGGACGCATGCTGGTGCAGGCGGCGTTTGACCTTCCGATCGGATCGGCCGCGTGGCAGGGCGATACGCTTCTGGCCGCGCACATTGATAAGGCAACTGCCTGCACGATCAGCCCCACGATTTGTCTCGATGGCGCAAAACTCCGATCGGCTCTGGATTCGCTGAAAACGGTGACGATCCCGGCGGCGGCCTACACCTTGTTTGAATACCCCTGGCAAATCGTTTCGGCCAATTCGGCCGAGATCGTGCGTCAAGCTCACGCGAGTCTGCATCAGAATCTGGGGCTGGTGTACCCGGGGGCACACATTCTTCGCGAATCCGAGGTGCACCTCGGCACGGGCACCAAGGTCAAACCTGCCGCGGTTCTCGATGCCGAAAACGGGCCGATCGTCATCGGAAGAAACGTGGTCATCAGTCCGAACGTCACCGTCACCGGGCCCGCCTATATCGGCGACAATTGTCTGATTCAACCCGGAGCGTCAATCCGCGGCGGCACGAGCATCGGGCCGACGTGCAAAGTCGGCGGCGAAGTCGAAGGCACGATCATTCATGCCTACTCCAACAAGCAGCACGACGGATTCCTGGGGCATTCCTACGTCGGCGAATGGGTCAACCTCGGCGCCGACACGGTCAACAGCGACCTGAAGAACACATACGGATCGGTGCGTGTGCCACTCAATGGTGAAGAAATCGACACGGGTGAGACCTTTGTGGGGGCGTTCATCGGCGATCATGCCAAGACCGGCATCGGCACGCGGTTGCCGACCGGCTGCGTGGTGGGCTACGCTTCGAATATCTTTGTCAGTCAATATGCGCCCAAGTTCACGCCGAGCTTCACCTGGCTGACCGATGATGGGACCGAGCCGCAAAACGTCGATAAGGCGGTGTCGGTGGCCCGCACGGTGATGTCGCGGCGGAATCGACAGCTCACGCAGGCAGAGGAAGCCCTTTTCCGAGCGGTCGCCGCGGAAGCTGGTTCGCTGGAATGCCGGGCATAGGCGTTCGGGCGGCTTGTCCGTGCAGCGGTTGTTACGCCGTCACAACTTCGTCCACGATTCCCACGATCAGCGATCGAATGGGCGCGGTTCCGGCTTCGAGCGTCTCGCGCGCGCCGCCGCCTTCGTCGTCCACCAACACGCGATCGCCCACACCGGCATCGACATTGTCGATTGCGATCACATACTTGCCGGTCGGTTTGCCCTCGCCATCGATGTAATCGACCAACAGCAGCTTGCGGTCGCGATAGCCCGCGTGCTGAATCGTCGAATGAATCGAACCGCGAACAATGCCGAGGATCATATCTGATTCCAATCGCCGTCGAACGCCTCTTGTCTGAAGCCTACATTGATGCCGCGGGCGTCGCCTTGCCATTGTGCAATTCGGCTTGGCGGTTTGGTTTCACGTTTCCAGCCATCCTGGCCACGCAAATCAGCACGACCATATAACAAGCCGATGCGATGTAGAAGTTCGTCGAAATACTGAGGTAAATGGAAATGAACACGGCAAGCGCTGAACACAGAACTCCGAAGATCCCGTTCAATGCCCAGTACCAGGGCGTTTCGGCGGCGCCAATCGATTTGAAAATCCTCATTCCGATGGGGAAGAAACAACCCAGCAAGACTCCCAATGGAGAAAGGACCGCAATTGAAACAGCAATTTTCGTTGATGTCGGAGCTGTGATCATCTGACTTATCAATTGCGATAGACCGAAACGCATCGCCACGATGGCCAGGGCCGTGACCAACGGAAATACAAAAATCCACGGCTTGCGATCCAGCGGCAAGAGGTCGCTCAGGAAGCTGCCGAAGCCGGTGCTGCAGATGATGGTGAAGAGCAAGATGCCGAGCGCGTAAGCGGGGTGGCCCAGGAAAACCGATAGTCGCTGGATGAGGGCAATCTCCAGGAACATGAAGCCGGCCCCGATCAGTGAAAAGTACAGGGCGCCTGACCAGTGGATCGAGATTGAGCTTTGCCGCTGCATCGCCAATGGAAAAACGATGGTTATTACCGTCAGAAGCAGCAGACAGAAGATTAGCGCGAGCAGAATCAAGGTGGCAACCAGATTTCCCGCAATGATCCCTTCGTTTTTGCTGGCGACCAGGCTCAGGCTGCCGAGTCGCAACATATTAAAGAAATAGGGTTTTTCATCGGTGGGGGGCTCATAGTTAAGCGGCATGGGTTCAATTGCAGTGGCGAGTTGCTCCTCTGATTTGGCGGAAATGATCTTTGCGAGCGCATCATCCGTCGGAGTGGTGCCGGGAAAAATGGCAATATTGAACTTCATCTCCTCACTTACTTTTCGAAGAGCGTTTATTTCTGCATCTCCAAGAGGCTGCTTTCGAATAACCAGTGTTGCGAGATTGGGAGTGCAAATCATCGCAATATGCCGTGAAGGATCGGTCGCGCCTGTCCGCAGGAGTGTGGCGACGGCGAGACTGATGGCGCGCCCCGCCTCGCTCATATTGGCAGGATCAAACCATCGCGACACAGTGAAGACGCCGTTGTCCGTCAGACGCTTCAGAAACACCTCCCACGCTTCAACCGTATAGAGTGCGTTCTCGGAAAGCGAAAACGCTCCCGCGCCGGTGGAGGCAAACGTATCAATAAGCGACATTTGTATTATGGAAAACTTCTCGGTGGTTCGCGTGAGATAGCTGCGCGCTTCGTCAATGACGAGGCTTACTTTCGGGTGCCCGCCGATTCCGGCGAACTCTCTGTAAGGGCCTTTATGGAGGTCGATGAAAATGGGATTCACATCGATTCCGGTGACCTTCTCATGTCCGAAAAGAAGTGCGCTCTGTACATCCCGTCCGCCGCCAACCCCGATGATGCAGGCGGGGCCTTCGGGGCGCAGGTGATATCCAATGTTAGTTACGTCATAGCGAAGATACTCGACATCCTTTGGCGAGGAGAATTCACTCATGATCGTTGCGGCGAGGCCGTCAATGTCGAGGTAATTCTGTTTGACAGCGGCGAACTCGGGCGTAACCGGGCTTGGACCCGAAAGGGATGGCCGGCCTGAACCGAGGGGCACGACGATCACGCGGGAAAACGAGTTCCATTTTTCGTAAGCAAACTTGGCGGGATCCTCAATCTGCCCTTTGACAACCACCGGTCGAATTCCGGAAATAGTCGTGCTGTTCACCCACACAAGCAGGCCCAGGCCCACGAAAGTAAGCGCTGAAAGCGCCAGAAAACGGGGCGATGTCCGCCCCTGTGAGAAACAAAAGGCAGCCACCACTCCGATCATTCCGGTCAACAGGATCAAACTAGGGGCATCGAAATGTTCCAGCCCTCGCAGAACGAACAAGCACCCCATGGCGGCACCAATCAGGTCACTTGAATAAAGCCGGCCGATTGGCATCGCGTATTTCGTTAAGACCGCCGATATCGCGATTCCAGAAAAGTAAAAGGGCAGCGAACATGCGGCCGTCACGATGAGGAGAGCAAGTGCATTGGTGACCGTCGGGTAGATACCTAGAGGAACGAGACAGAGTACTGGCAGCGTGATGACCGTGACGGCGCCGAAGCTCAGGCATGCCGAAGCCACGCTGGCGTCCAGGCGATCAGGGGTGAAGCGCGCAGGCTGTAGGAAAACTCTCGATGCTCCAGCAGTCATACCGAGCATGGCCGTGGAGACTGCAAAGAATGCCATGTGATACCATGACACCACGCTGATGAGTCGTGATGTCGTGATTTCAAGCGCCAATGTCGCGAAGGCGATTAGAAAAGTCCCCAGGTAAACTCGCATATTCTCACACTTCCATTCCGGAACGAGTCACAGTCATGTCGACTATGGATGCAGCAAGGCAGTATTGATGGCGGCAGTCGAAAACGCAAACTCTTTCGCGTGTTGGCTTCATTCAACCGGCTATTGAAACCCCGACCACGCCACGCGAAGGAACGTCGCTTCTTACCGGCTGTACATCAAACATTGACGCTGTCCACAATTCCAATGATGGTGTGATCCACCGGTACGAATGCCGGATCGAGCGCCATCGCCGCTTCGCGCCCGCCCTCGTAGCTCACCAACTCACCCGGTCCGGCCATGCGCGTTGAATCGCAGCACACGATTGGGCTGCCGGTTGACTGCTGCCTGGAGTCGAGCGGCTGCACAATCAGCATCGGCACGCCGGTGAGGCCTTCATAGACCACGCACGGCACGACGGTTCCGATGACGCGTCCGAGCAGCATCAGCGATCGCCTCCGTTGAAGCGCGTGTTGCCGGACAACATCTTCCTTACATCGTCGTCCAGCCGCGGGATGATGGACGATTGAATCACGCGATCGGGCCGCGACGCTTTCGCAAAACCAATCTCGACGGCTGCCTCAATATCATGCTGCTCGCCGATCAAGTGCGCGAGGCCCTTGCCACCCAGGCCGTCGCCCAGGCGCATCTGGATGATCCGCACGGCCGCGCCTTTGACGGCCGCATCGCTCGCTTCGATCGCGCCGGCCAACGTGGATGACTCAATGACCGCAAGGCAATCACCGCCCGTCCACGCCGTCGATTTGCCGAGCGTGGCATCGAACACAGTTGGCTCGATTTCCGCCAGCATCAGCCGGTCGGTCAGTGCCTCCGCGCCAACACGTAGCGCCTCGACAAAGCCCTCATCGACCTCCGCAACTTGCCCCGTGAACAGCACGGCGAATCGCCCCGGCTGGAATGAACCCGCGCGGCGCAGCGTGACCGGCGACTTCTTCATCAGCGCGTCGGTCGCGCGCGTGCCCACGGCAATGCTGCTGAACTCGACGATCGCCAGTGCCGGATGGTCGCTCACGGAGCCTCACACAATTCGGAAATGGTCCACCAGCACGCAGCGTCGCTGGCGTGAAAAGGTCAGCGGGCCAGTCATGCCTTCACCGGTCGGGCTGGCGATGGAAAACGAGGTGTAGCCCTCGCCGCCTTCGGCCAGCCCTGCGTAAATCGGACCGTTCTTCACAAAAATACTGCAATTGATCTCGCGGGCCATGCGGCTGAGGTTGCCCAGGTGCATGGAGTGCATGGACGCTGAGTGACCGAAGCCGTGCTCGGCCTTTACCGCGAAGTCGATCGCCTCGTCGGCGCTCTTCACCCGCGCGACCGGCAGCACGGGCATGAGCTGCTCGGTCCAAAGCAGCGGGTGA
>CAYXEY010000158.1:4906-9799 GCA_964464105.1 uncultured Planctomycetaceae bacterium | reverse complement strand
TGAGCAAAGCCGAGGAGATGCAGCATGAATATGGTCATCATTCTGTTTGCCTCCATCTTTTTCTTGCAGCAGAGTCCGTCGTCGCGACCGACATCGAAGGAGATTCCCGCGTCATTGAAGAACGCGTTTCGCGAGCGTCTCCGATTTGACACTGCACGCTTTCAAATCAGACGTGAAGACCATCGTGTGTCATTGGGGCACATACCGCTAGTAAGCCGGCACGAATACCAATGGGGCGGTGAAACGTTGCGGTTCACTGATTACGGCAATGACGATGGCGTCCGCCGTGTCAATCCCCGAACAGGGGAGTGGCCTCTGGGAATCGCATACCTGTGCCTTCCTGAACAAATTCTATTGAATCCTACAGACAACACTCTCTTTACCCATTACGACAGCGATGCATTTGTCGGATTGGAAAATGCCAAGGAATGGCCTACATACGTCGATATTCGCACCGTCGGCTTGCGCGCGATTGAAATCCAGCGTAGCGGCCCGCTCGAAGTTCTTGACTCACTCGGCATCGGCGACTTTGAGTTTTCCGAGACCAAGAAATCTAATGGCATTGTATACGTCAACAGAATTGGAGAGAAGAAGCCGGATGGCACGCATTATGAATTCGAATGGGAAATCGATGTGGCCAAGGACTTCTCCGTGATAAGCGTAAAAGAGTGGTTTACCAAGCACGGACACCGACGACTGGCAATCACTTGCAATACTGATGTTAAGCTCATCGATGGTCATTGGTGGCCCGCTCGTGTGGAATATGTATCTCTTCACTCCGGCAATCGCTCGGTGATTACTTTCGAGAGAGTCGAATTCGACCGGCCTGAGCATCCCAGGCAGTTGACACTCAAATCAATGGGAATCCCGATTGGTGCACCTGTTTTCGCAAAGGGGGGACGCCAGCGGTATGTCGGGACCAATGCCCTGCTGTCCGAGGCGGATTGGAAAGCGGTCGAGAGCCAATTTGATCAGGAAGCGCTGAAATTGTGGCAAAAGCGCATGAGCTCGATGAGTAAAGGAGAGCTGCCCGCATGGTGGAATTCGACCGATGAAACGCTTGGGATTGAAGACGTACGCCCGCGAGTCGACGCCTGGGAGGCCTATGTCCGCCGCTGGATAATGAAGCGCGTCAACTCTCGATCCTGGTTCGTTTCTGACCCACTGTCCGAGAGCCAGAAGAACGCCGCCCTTGGCATACTTTCCGATTGCCGAACGCGTGCGGTCGCCGTGCAACTGAGACTTACGAAAGAGAGAGGGGAGCTTGAAGCTCAAATTGCTGCTGCTGAGGGCGATGCCAGGGCAGCGACTTCGCAATCCACTTCTACGACGAGCGGTCGCGCGACGGCAATAGTCGCCCCAAATCCTCGCAAGCAAAGTGATGACAACACGGCGCGCATCGCCGAATTGAAAAATCGACTGGACAACTTGAAAAAGACGCAGGAAATTCCGGCGCTGTTCGATGAGCTCAAGCGGCGACTTGAGAACCTTCTCACAGAGAAGCAGCGAACAGGCCCTGGCCAACTGCGGCGCTCGGATCCCTTCTCGCATGGCAAACGGCAGAACTAGGTCGAAACCGGCCCGTTCGCCTACTCACCCTCGTCCTTGAACGCCTCATCGAGATACTTCTGAAAGTCCCCCATCTTGTATGAAATGAAACAGAAGGCGTGATGAATGGCGAGCCAGTCGAGGTCGGTCTCATCGCCCTCCAGCTCGTGGCGCAGCTCGTTCAATTTCGCGAGTAGTTTTTCGGCCTTCATGCTGCCTCCCATGGGTCGCCGGAGCGGCCATTTCTGAAGGGCATGTTAACAGCAGGCCGATTCGAGAAGAAGCGAGGCCGTCACTCGATCTTCGCACCGACCATCGTCAGCTCGAGGTTCGGCGTCGGCCGCAACCGCATCACCCGCACGGCCTCGTCACGGTCATACCACTGATCGCCATTTCGCTCGCGGATTCGCAGGTTCAGCACGTCGCCAACGCGCAACGTGGAGATCGGCTCGATCAGGAAGCCCAGGCCCGAGTCGGATCGGTCGAGCAGCCAGGCATGGCGGTCTTCAACGCGACCCGGCCGCTTGAAGCGGATGATGTCGTCGCAGACGCTGCGGGATTCACGGCGGCGGTCGATGGTTTCAAGCGAGCTGGACATCGATGATACTCCGGGGGCAATCTTGCTGGGACTCATCTCGGCGCGTCACTCCAACGGAGCCGCCGCGATCAGCGTCGGGGCCAGGGCCGGGGCGATGGCCGCGCCGCCCGCCAGTGCCCGGCGTCGCTCGCGAAGGGCCGTCATGGCCGTTCCGCATTCCACCGCCTGCATGCCAAAGGCGTGAACCAGGGTCCGCATGACCTGCTGCGGCGGAGTGGATACGATCTCATCGCACATTCGCATGAGCTGGTCGAAGATGCGGGCTTCGCTCTGCAGTGCGCGGGCGAAGAAGCGCGTGGCCGTGAAGGCTCGATCGATCGGCATGTGCATGAGCCGCGAGAGAATGCGCGACGCTTCCTCGTAACGCTCGTTGCTGACCAGGCTGCGGACCTGATCAAAGCCCCGCTGCGCCGAGTGCGGTTGCTGCATCGAAGGCGTCGAGGATGTCGTATTATTCTGTGTGACTGGCGTTCGCTGCGTCGAGCGGGCGGTGCCGGCCATGCGCAGGTTGGCGATGGCATTCTGGATTCGGTTCATCCCGAGGCAGAGCGACTTCAATTCCGGAACCGAACCGATCGGATCGTCGCTGGCCATCGTCGAGCTGGTCAAAGCCGTCGAGTGCCGGACGATTTCCTTTGCGAACTGGTCGGCCAGCCGACGGCGAATGAGCATGAGGGTTCGCATGGCTTCCGCATAGGTGTTCGACGGCATAAGCTGGCTCCGTGTGGGCACTTTGTTCTCGGCCGTGCACTTATCGGTGCGTTGTGAAGGGTGCTTGATGTCCGTTTGTGAGCCTGGCTGCGTGGTCACGAGCATGGCCGCCAACGGCCGCGGCCATGCCACCCAATCAATGCGATCCGGGCATACAACCTGATCTGCCTGTGCAACTTGGGGCGGCTTTATCGGATGTAGCCCCCCCCTTACCATGCGGCACGATCATTGCGTCGCCCGGAAGCCGCTTATGCCCCGCGTTGCCAAGTCGAATGGACAAGCCCGCCCTCCTCGGTTGACCTACAAGTCGTCCGGCGTCGATGTGTCAGCCAACGATGACATGGTCGAACGGATCAAGGGCGCGTTGACGCGGACCTACGACGATCGGGTCATCTCACGACACAACGCCTTCGCCGGGCTTTTTCGATTGGATTATGGCGGAGAGCTGCTCAAGCGACGTTACCGCGACCCGGTGCTGGTCTCGGGTACGGACGGCGTCGGCTCGAAGCTGCTGCTCGGGGCTCAGCTCAATCGCATCGACGATCTTGGCAGCGACCTTGTGGCCATGAACGTCAACGACGTGCTGACCACCGGCGCCGAGCCGCTCTTTTTCCTCGACTACATCGCGTGCCACAAGCTCTCGCCGGCGTGGATCACGCGCATGGTCGAGAGCATCGCCCGAGGCTGCGAAGTGGCCGATTGCTCTCTTCTGGGCGGCGAGACCGCGGAACTGCCCGATCTGTACGCTCCCGGACATTTCGATCTCGCGGGCTTCTGCGTGGGCGTCGCGGAACGAAATCGGCTGCTTGATGGCCCGAAGAACGTGCGGCCCGGCGACGTCGTGCTGGGGCTGGCCTCAAGCGGCGTGCATTCGAATGGCTACGCGCTCGTCCGCAAGAGCCTGGCGCGTTTGCCGAAGAATGGCGAGTTGCCCGTGAATCTTGGTGAGCCTCTGGCCGATGCGGTCATGCGGCCCACGCGAATTTACGTGAAGCCCGTCGTGGCCCTGTTAAAAAAGTATCGCCGCAAGCGCGCCGTGCGCGCCATGGCGCATATCACCGGCGGTGGACTGGGCGGCAACATCCCGCGCGTGATTCCCGACAATTGCGACATCGTGCTCAAGCGCGGAAGCTGGCCGGTGCCGCCAATCTTCAAGCTGATTCAGGCTTGCGGCGTCGCCGAATCGGAAATGTACCGCGTGTTCAACATGGGGATCGGCTTCGTGCTGATCGTGCGACCGGCATTCGTCGACAGCGTCATGCGTCATCTTTCGCGAATGGATGAGCCGGTCTATCGCATAGGTGTCGTTCGCCGCGGAACCAACAAACTGACCTGGAAATAGTCTCGCACTTCGCGGTCGATCGCGCGTGATGCCATGCCCACGACTGCCCCAACCGCCCCATCGCTCTTCGATCAACTCATGTCCATTCCACCCGGGGCATGGTTGGTCCTTGCGGCCCTGCTGGCGGTGTTCGTGCGCTGGGTTCAACTTCGCATCGCTTCGTCCGGGGGACCGGATGAATCGCAGGCACGCAACCAGATGACGGACATCTATTTGCTGCTTCGGCAGTCGGCGAATGCCGCGGAACAGAAAACCGCAGAGGCCCGCGCGGCCGCGGAGCGCGCCAGCATGGTCCTCCGCGAGATGGACTTCACTGCCATTGATCCTCGCCGCATCCTGTTGCACGATGACCGTCCGATCCGACCCATCGCCGCCTTTCCACGGATGATTCGCGGGCGGCTGGTGCTGCTGGGCACCGGTAGAATCGTGCTGGTGAGCGAATCGGCATTTGAGAAATTGCTGGAGGCAGATCAGGCGCTGGCGGCGCGCGGGGCGACTGACATTGTTGAGGATGACGATGCCGAAAAAAGAGACTGACGACGAATTGCAATCGCGGCAGTGCCGCGCATGCGACCGCAGGTATGACTATCCCGTCGTGCGCAGCCGGGCCACGCGATTCTACTGCGAGACCTGCGCCGACCTGTCAGACGGCGTGCGGGCGACCATCGAGCGATTGAACAAACGCATCCGCGAC
>CAYXEY010000158.1:0-4896 GCA_964464105.1 uncultured Planctomycetaceae bacterium | reverse complement strand
CCGGGTTCCAGTTCAGCTGGCCGTACCCGATCGGCGACCTGGAGAAGGTGCAGAAAAAAGGATGACCGGCCGGCTCAATGCCCAGGCGATTGTCAGGCTCCGGGCAACGCGGCTATCATCACCGCCCGCGAATTGAATCGACTTCATTTGCCCTGACCCACTCGAAAGGCATGCCCCGATGGAATGGCTCAAGAAGGCCCTGGACTTCTTCCTGCATATTGACAAGCATCTCGAAGCGGCCATTGCCCAGTATCAGGGCGGCACGTATTTCATCCTGCTGGCGATCATCTTCATCGAGACCGGCATCGTGATCATGCCGTTCCTGCCGGGCGACTCGCTGCTGTTCGCGGCCGGGGTCTTCGCGGAACGAAAGAGCCTGCGGCTCGACATACTTCTGCCGTCGCTTTCGATCGCTGCCATTCTGGGTGACACCGTGAATTACTGGATCGGCAAGTACGCCGGCAACTGGGTGCTACGCGGACCGTTGAGCCGCTTCGTCAAGCAGGCTCATATCGACAAGACCCACGAGTTCTTCGAGCGTTACGGCGGCAAGACCATCATCATGGCCCGCTTCGTGCCCATCGTGCGCACGTTCGCCCCGTTCGTGGCCGGCATCGGCGCGATGACCTATCGCAAGTTTCTGCTTTACAACATCGTCGGCGGAATCGCCTGGGTGGGAATTTGTATATATGCGGGCTATCTCTTTGGCGGCAGAAAATTTGTCAAGGACAACTTTGAGCTGGTCGTGCTGGCGATCGTATTCATCTCCATCCTGCCCGGCATCATCGAATACATGAAGCACCGGAGGCAGGCACGCCGCACGGCAGCGGAAGCGGCTATCGAGAATCAGCCTCAATAATCCGATCGTGCGGTCACGGATTATTCGATCCTGCCGGCGGGGCTCCGCCGAGCAGCGCCTGAATCGCGTCGTGCGCCTCTTCGCTGTTGCGAATGATGAGGTTGCCCTTGAACTCCGTGATCGTGCCCTTGCCGCCGTTGACCTTCCAACTCGGCGGATCGATCATCGAGGTAATGATGTCGATCAGCTTCTGAGTTTCGGCATCGACGGTCGTACCATCCTGAGTTGAACCACCCCCACCCGCCAGGGCCCCGCCGCGCGGACGCCCGGGGCCGCCGCCCTGTCCGATGCCGTCGAGATTGGCTTGACGGCCTCGGAAATTGGGCACGACGATGCGCAGCGACTCGATGTCATAGCTGCGGGTCACCAGCTTGCTGTTCATGTCCGCCCGGGTGGTGATGAGCAAAATGTTGCCACTGGCCTTGGCGGCGATCTCCACCCCTTCGAGGTCATGCGTCAGGTTGTCAAACGCCATCGGCAGCAGCCTCCCCAGCGAGATGTTTTTCTGCTTGAGCGTCAGCGGACGGTCCTTCTCGATGCCGGCCGACTCAAGCACTTTCCAGCGCACGACGACATTGGCCTGGGTCAATCGTTCGAGCCATTCGACGAATTCCTCAAAGGGCATCTCCTCGAATTCGGCATTCTCGACAACGATCTTCATCGCCTGCACGGCGCGGTTGCGCACCGGCTTCCCGTCGGGGTCTTTCGCGGGCTTGCTCGTCGCGGACTTGGCCCCAGGTTTCGGCTTTTGTCTTGACGCAGCCCTGGGCGGTTCGGCCAGCGATGACCCCACCAAAGAAATAGTGATTAACAAGCACGTCCACAGTTTGCCCTGCTTCATCGCTCAATCCTCACTTGCGATAGGCCGCGCGATCCACATCCCACGATCCGGTCTTTGCACGGATGAGATGAAGATAGCGTCCGCGAGATCCGCTCACCTCGATGCCCTGCCCGTCGATCTGAAGATTCCACGGTCCCCGCTTCGGTGCGCCCTCGGGAAGCCTGGTCATGTCGAGCGTCAAATGGCTGATGTTCTCAGTGTTGACATCAAGGCGATTACCGCCGGCGAATCGGGCCTCACAAACTGCGTCGGCCGCGGGGTCAAAGGCCTCGCGAAAAAGGGCCCACGTTGAGCTGGGCCGTTTGGGCACGGCAGGCTTGGGCTTTGGCTCATTTGCCGGCTTCGCGATCACAAGCGGCTTGTCGCCGAACCCACCCGCCGCAGTCGGCGCCGAGGTCGGCATCGATGTGGCCACCGGTTGCGACTCCGGCCTTGGCACCGGCTTGGGCGTCTGCACGGACCGGCCGTCGCAGCCCCACAGCACCAGCGTGATGGCCGGGAGGAGGAACTGCACAATTAGGTTCGATGGTTTGAATCGAGATGTCAGGACTTTGCGCGTCTTCATATTGCTGATACACCGATTATACCTCGATCGCCGCATCGAGTCCCGTAATCCCTGGCGCCCCTGGAATCGAGGTCCGATTGCGGCGATTCTATGAAGCGGAATAGGTCATGGGACCATCTGGAGCCTCCAATGAAGCCAGGTCCGCGGCATTGCGTCTTGATCATCACGATGGGATGTCTGTCCGCCGCAGCCGGCGCAGACGAATGGCCGCTGCCTGAAACACCGGAGCAGCGCGACTCGCGCATGGCCTGGTGGCGCGACGCCCGGTTCGGCCTGTTCATTCATTGGGGTCTCTATGCCATACCCGCCGGTGAATGGAGGGGTGCGACCCATCACGGCGAATGGATCATGCACACCGGTCAAATCCCGGTTGAGGAGTACACACAATTCGTCGGGCGGTTCAATCCGGTGAAGTTCGATGCTGATGCATGGGTGAAGCTCGCCAAAGACGCCGGGATGAAATACATCGTTATCACCACCAAGCACCATGACGGGTTTTGTTTGTTTGACTCCAAACAGACTGATTACGACATCATGTCGTCGCCGTTCAGACGAGACATCATGAAGGAGCTGGCCGAGGCCTGTCGCAAGGGCGGCATCAGACTGGGTTGGTATCACTCGATCATGGACTGGCATCACCCCGACTACCTGCCCCGCCGCGACTGGGAGGCACGGCCGGCGACGAGCGCCGACTATTCGAAGTACCGCGCGTACCTGAAGGCACAGGTCGGCGAGCTGCTCAGAAACTATGGGGATGTGGCGGTGATGTGGTTCGACGGCGAATGGGAGGGAACCTGGACGCACGAACAGGGCATTGATTTGTATAACTACGTACGTCAACTTCAACCTGCGACCATCGTCAACAACCGGGTGGACAAGGGCCGTGGCGACATGATCGGTCTGGCCGCGGCCGGTTTCGGCGGCGATTACGGCACACCGGAGCAGGAGGTGCCGGCCAACGGATGGCCCGGCGTGGACTGGGAAACCTGCATGACGATGAATGACCATTGGGGTTTCAACAAGGCCGACCAGGATTGGAAGAGCACGGAGGAGTTGATTCACCTGCTGGTGGACATTTCATCAAAGGGCGGGAACTTTCTGCTGAATGTCGGGCCGACGGCCGAGGGGCTGATTCCACAGCCCAGCGTTGAGCGAATGGCAGCGATGGGCGCGTGGCTGCGGCTCAATGGTGAATCGGTTTATGGCACACAAGCCAGTCCGCTTGCGGCACTGCCGTGGGGGCGTTGCACGCAACGGCGTTTGGAGTCTGGCGATGGGCGACTTTATTTGCACGTCTTTGAGCGGCCTGCCGACGGGCGACTGGTGGTGCCGGGTCTGCTCAGCGAGCCGCGCGGGGCGCGTCTTCTTGCCGCCGAAAAATCCGCGCCGCTTAAAGCCGAACGCCGCGAAGATGCGGTGGTTGTGACCCTACCGGACAAGTTGCCCGATGCCGTGGACAGCGTGGTCGTGCTCGACCTGGTCGGACCGGCGGACGTCGCAGATCCACCGGTCATCAAACCGGTGTCGGACATTTTCATCGATTCATTGGAAGTGGCCATCTCGACGCCGCGGCGTCACGTAGAGCTGCGCTACACCACCGACGGGAGCGAGCCGAATACAAAGTCGCCTGTCGTGACCGGCCCGATCACGTTGAAGAGCAGTGCTACGGTGCGGGCAAGGTCCTTCCGCGACGGCAAGCCGGTCAGTCCGACCGCTGAGGCCAGGGTGCGGAAGGTGGCTCCGCGTCCGGCCGAGACAGCGAAATTCGAGCCGGGTTTGCGGTTCGAATACTTCGAAGGTGAATGGCAGGCCCTGCCCGATTTCCGATCGCTCAAGGCGGCGAAGCGGGGAACGATCGCAACATTTGACATATCGGCGCGCATTCGGGACGAGAAGTACGGTTTTCGATACACCGGATTCGTCGAGGTTCCGACGACGGGCGTCTATTCATTCTCCATCTCATCGGACGACGGCAGCAGACTGTACATCGGCGATCAACTCGTGGTGGACAATGATGGCCTGCACGAGATTCACGAGGAATCCGGCCACGTCGCGCTGGCGGCGGGCAGACACGCAATTCGCGTCGATTACTTCGAGCGAACCGGCGGAGACGGCCTCGTCGTGCTGATGGAAGGGCCAGGCGTGACCAAGCAGCCGATTCCAGCTTCCCGACTTTTCCACGCGTTCGACTCCGAGAGGCCGCACGGAGATTAACTGGTCGCCGTCGGATATGTCGTAATCGCCAGTCTAACGCCTACACCGGCCCGGTCCACAATTGATTGCCTCGAAACAAACATTATGGCCCAATCAGCTGGGCCAAAAACCCCGGCACATCTTCTAGGTCGACCACACCGTTGCCGCTAAAGTCGGCGTTCGCCACGGCGGCGGGCTTGGAGCCGCCGGCCAGGATCGCATCGGCAAAGAACTGGATGTCGCGTCCGTTGCTTGCCGCGTCGCCGTTGAGGTCCCCGGCAGGCGGGCCGGATGCGCCTGTTGATATGCAAATGGCATCATATGATTGGGAAGAGCCGCCCAAGACGGCGAACCGCGCAGGTGGAAAACCCGTCGTCGTAAGCTGGGTCACCGGAGTGGACCCGTTATTAACAAAGGCGCTGAAGAACATTGACCCCT
>CAYXEY010000157.1:0-9850 GCA_964464105.1 uncultured Planctomycetaceae bacterium | reverse complement strand
ATCGACGTGGGTCTTCAACCTGTCGAACCATTCGAGGACCTGCTCCGCCGACAGGTCTTCGCTCGCAATGCATGTGCGACCGAGGTAATACTCGGCGACGGGTTTCTCCAGCCCGCTGGTGTCATGCAGGGCGAAGACGACGGCGTCTGGCGGCACACGTTTGCGAACGTACCACCCGGCGGACTTGTATCCTGCATTGGGGACGGCAGCGCCCCAGGCCGCGGTGACGCCGGTCACGCGCGATTCGCGACCCGCGTTGAAGTTGGCGTCCCAGGCGCCCGCGCCGAGCCAGGCGGCCGCGGTCATGCACACGGTGGGTCGCCAATAAGGTAGTGAGGTGTCGTCGCGGCGGCGGCTGAACATGACGACGGGCGTCAAAATGGCGAGGACCATTGTCGCCTGGGTGAGATACTGCGTGGGCCGGCCAGTGCGGAAGCCCATGATGAAAAGCGGGGCGGCGAAGAGCACGATCCAGGCGACAAGAAACCAGGTGCGACGCGGCGCGGGCACGGATGATGCGAGCCCCGGCCTCAACACCCGGGCGATGCGCGGCAGTACGAGCATCAGACCGATTACCGCGGCCACGGACCATCCGACGTGACCGAGCCAGGCGCGGGCCAGGCTCAGCGCCGCGGCCATTCGATCCGGTGATTCTGCAGTTTTCGCGGTCTTGGTGATGATGCGGGCAATCGGCCCGCCGCCGACGAACCGCCACGCTGCGATCATGAGGCACAGCGAAATGACCGGCGGCAACCAAATGCCGGGAGATCTTAGTATTCGTGATACTCTGTCGTTCGCGTGTGAGGATCGATCCAGGAGCAGGATGAGCAGTACCACGCACGGCACCGCATAGACATGAAGATGCGATTGCAGGTAAATCGCCAGCAGAATGCCTGCGATCCAGGCCTCGCGCCGCGTCGGACGATCGATGTATGCAAACGTCGCGATCATTACCGCGAGCGCCAGTGCCGCGCCCAGCGTTTCATAGGCCCACATGTATCGCGCGTCGGTCACCAGCGGCGGCAGCACGGCAGTCCAGATCGCCGCGAACCAGCATGCGTTATTCGTGCCCCCGGCGCGGCGCGCGAGCATGAACGCGAGAATCGGGATGACCGCTCCGACGATGCCCATCGGCAGTCGCCATAGCGTCTCGGTCATCGGAATGCCGAGTCCGGTGACCACGTGTGCGTACGCCTTGGTGATGAGCGGTTGCAGCGGGCCGTAGTGATTTTGAAAGCACCAGCGCCAGCCGGGCTCGCAGGTGGTGCGATAGGCGATCATGATGTGATCGGCGCTGGTGAAAGGGGAGTCGGTTTGATGCGTTCGTAGATACAGCGCGGCGACGGCCACGGCGATGAGTCCGGCGGCCAGGAGCCACGTGTCAGCGGCGTTGCGCGGCGGATCGAATTGCGACGGAGGATTCATGGCGATGAAGAGCGTAAGCGATGATTGCCGGCGCGTTTTTCCGATGTGATTAGAGACGCGCGCATGGGCGACCGGACTAAGTACAGCCTGGCTCTGATCGGAGTGAAATCAACATGCCTAAAGGCACCTTTGACATCGCGATGGCCCCGCGACACGTGCCGACCTCGGTGGCGCTGAGCCTTCTTCTTGGCGGATTGTTGAATCAGTTCGGCTGGGGCCTCGTGGCCTTTGGGGGCATCTTTGCCTGGATCTTCGCGGCCAATTCCGAACTCAGCTCGCTGTACTACTTTCGCGGCGAGATTCGCAGCGTCGCCGGCACGGTGACCGGCGTGGAGAAGACCGGCTTCTCCACCGGCGGCAGTCGGCGGCGGTCCACCAGCAGTCGCAAGGGCAAGCCGATCTACGAAGTGCGCTACCGTTACACCCCCACGGCCGACATTTCGCGCGAGGGTAAAAGCTACTTTACCCATACGTCGTCGATGTCCGAACCTACGGTCAACCCTGACATCGTCGTTGAGTATCCGGCGGACCGTCCGGACATCTCGCGGATCGAGGGCATGCGCCGCAAGCCGTTCCATGCGGCGCTGAGTTTGATCGCCTTGATTCCAATCGCAGGATTGCTCATGTGCCTGCGCGGTTTTCAATGCGGCGTGATCAATCGCGGACTCCTGGTGCGCGGGCGTCCCGCCCTGGGCAAGCTGATCGACAAGCGGGCGACCGGAGCGACGGTGAACAAGCAGCGCGTGTGGGCGCTGACGTTTGAATACACCGACAGCGAGGGCGCGACGCATGAGACAGTTGTCAAAACGCACCACGAAGAGCAGTTGATGGACGATGCGGCGGAGAAGCTGCTGTACGACCCGGTCCGGCCGTCGCGGGCGGTGCTGCTCGACAGCCTGCCGGGCACGCCGGGGCTGGACGAAATGGGCAACCTGCGGCCGGCGCCGACCTCGGCGGCCGTGGCGCGATTGGTCTTGCCGATCTGCGGGGTTGGGCTGATGACGGTGATGGTGATTCAGATGCTCCGTTAAGAGACGATTGTGCGACCAATTGCTGCGCGGCCAGTGTGGTTCATCAGGTGGAGCGAATCGCCCCCGTATCGGGTGCTATCCCGACGGTCGTAACGTCGGTATGTCGATTAACACGCGACCTTAAATTGAGAGTCGACTCCGCGCATGCATGGCGACGCAAAGGCCGTCGCCATGGCACCCCCGTGAAGTGGCGAGCACGCTGGCAATCGGAGCGCGGATTCCCAGTCTGAATGGGACACAATCAAAGCGACAATCTGATATCATGATGGCGTGAAGTCGAATCCGGACACTTCTGAATCGACACAGGTGACGCCCCGCGTTCACTTCATCCGGGATTGCATGCTTCGTACCGATCCGCTCGCCATCTTGGTGGCGGTGGCGGCATTCTTCTTTATTGGAGTTCCCCTTCTCATTGTGTCGTTGAATTGGCTGCATTCGACGCCATTTTCGAATCACGCCCTGGCATTACCCGTCTCAATTCTGATCTGCTTCGCCGTCATCGGGGGGATTGTTCTCTCAGTCGGCAAGCTGATGAATCGCCGCAAGCGGTCGTGGAATCGTTTTCGCGTGGCCCGCCTCAAGCGCTTTCTGCAGCACGCAGGCGCTCGACGGCGATTTCCACATCGTTTCATCGAGTTTCACCATTACAGCAACGTCGAAAAATCTCCCGGGTTGAAAAAGCACCTCGCCAAGCTGCCGCCCGGCGAGGTCATCGTGGTGGACTGTCCTCGAAACGAGACTGACTGGCGGGTTCGCCGTTCGCAATCCACCTTCGAGCCGATCCCGTGGGAGCCGGGCGAGGAGCGGCTGTGGCTGCTGACGGAATTGCCCGATCCCGATGATGATCCGCGCGTGTCGGAGCCGGTGACCGGCGTGACGGCGCGGCGGCGGATAACGGCATGGATTCCGCGCTTGTTCAGTTTGATCATGATGTTCATCGGATTGAGGTCGTTGATCCGGGGCCTCATTGCGGGTCAATGGACGGCTGCGGCGTGGGGCTGCGGCATTGTGCTGGCGGTGCTGGCCCTGGTCGCATTCAACTCTCTTGTCGTCGGCCGGCGGTTTTTTCTCGTACCGGGCGGGCTGGTTCGGCTTGAAACCGGACTGCTTTTTCGCACCCCTAGGCTGGAGCTGTTCACACCGCTTAATGCAACGCTGATGCTCTATGCCGACGGCGGCGGCTTCGTGGCCAGTCAGAGCCGGGTGCAGTTTATTGACGGCGATGATTTCATGATGCTGTGCCTGATGCTTGCGTGGATTAACGAGGCGCGGACGCCGTCGATGCAGGAGCTGCGTACGCTGCTGGTGGGGGACAGCCCAGAGTTCATTGCAGCTAGACAAAACGTTTAAATGGAAAGACCACTCGAATAGCCATGTCACGAGCAGCCCGTCAGGCTGCCGTTAGCTCACAAGCAAATCAAGGTCAGCCATCCGGGGGTGTCGCTGCGCTCCACCTCCCGGCTATTGACTGCCGAGGCCTTCGGCCTGAGAGATAAAGGCCCAAGCAGAAAACTCGTCGAATTGAATGGGATACACTCCGTTCATGGATTCGCGCGACGAGTTTGATTCTGGCGAGAGCGCATCCCCGCCACGCGAGGCCCGCCCGGTAGGTGAACAACCGATTATGCCGCCGCCGGTGGTCGCGCGGCCCTTTCTCGCCGATTACGCGCGCGAGGCCCGACCGGTCGTCGCAGCCGAGTGGGATGCGGCGCCGTTTCCTCCGATCAATCAGGCGCCCGTGCCGGCGATGCTCGATCTGATCGCGGTCATCGCGCTCATGATCGCCTTTGCGATGTACTCGTTTGAATACGAAATCAGCGGGTGGATCGCCGAGTGCGTGCCGTCGATCGGCGCGCTCGGATGGGTCTTCGTCAACGGACTGGTGGCCCTGTCCGCCATCATGCTCTTCGTGGCCATACGAAGGCAGTCGCTCGCGGCGCTCGGGCTATGCCGCTCGCCCTGGCGCAGGCTTATGCCAGTGATCATCGCAGCCGCGCCGGCGGCGTGGGTGACGGGCATCGCCTGCAACATTGCTTACGCCATTGTTCAACTGCTCCGCGGCGTGACCATGGAGTCGATGATGCGCCATCGGCTCGACTTCATCAGCGCGATCTCGGAGATCGACATGCGCTGGGTCGCGCCGCTGTCGATCTTCGTCGGCGTTTATGAGGAGATTTTCTTCCGCGGATTCATCATGGGCCGGCTGGCCTCGATCACGCGCTCGCGCACGGCCGCGGTCATCCTGTCGAGCCTGCTGTTCGGCGCGGTGCATTTCACGCAAGGCTGGCTGGGCGTTTTCCAGACCACGTGCCTGGGCGCGGTGCTGGCGTTGGCCGCGGTCAAGGGCCGATCGCTCTGGGCCGCCATCCTCGCTCACGCTGCCATCGACGGCGTCAGCCTCGCCATCTCCGTGCTCCTGCGCAGCGACATCGCCAACGTCCTGCAGGAATTGACCACGACGCAGCCAGGTTTGTAGTTCGTGGGAATGCCACGGTCCTGGGCGCCACGGCGACGGCCTTTGCGTCGCCATGTGTGCCCGGAGTAACCCTTCAATATGAAGTTGCTCCACATGCGGCATGCCGACGTAACGACCGTCGGCATGGCACCCTCTCGACGTATAAGGACACGTCTTTGTCCCTTTGTCCCTTTCCACTCTGTCCCTTGGTCCCTCTCTGCCAGCCATCCGTTATCATGCCCGATCGGACAAACCTACCAAGGAGCGAATCACATGAAACGCGCAAAGATCAGCATCATCGGAGCCGGCAACGTCGGAGCGACCTGTGCCCATTGGGCCGCGGCCAAGGAACTGGGTGACATCGTCCTCTTGGACATTCCCATCAAGGACAAGCCCGAGCTGCACATGCCCAGGGGCAAGGCCCTCGATCTCGCATGCTGCGGACCGATTGAGCGGTTCGACTGCCGCGTGACCGGCACGTTTGAATACAGCGACATCGCCGGCAGCGACGTGGTGGTCATCACCGCCGGCATTCCGCGCAAGCCAGGCATGAGCCGCGATGATCTGGTACAGACGAACGTCGCCATTGTGCGCGGCGTGTCGGAGAAGGTTCGCGAGTTCGCGCCCGAGTCGATCGTGATCGTGGTGTCCAACCCGCTCGATGCGATGGTGTACACCTGCTGGAAGACGACGGGCTTCCCGACCAATCGCGTGATGGGTCAGGCCGGGGCGCTCGACGTGGCCCGCTTCCGCACCTTCATCGCCATGGAGATCGGCTGCTCAATCGAAGATGTGTCAGCCCTGCTGCTCGGCGGACACGGCGACGACATGGTGCCGCTGCCGCGCTTCACCAGCGTGCATGGCATACCGGTGTCGATGCTGCTTTCCAGGGAAAAAATTGACGCTTGTGTGGAGCGAGCCAAGGTCGGCGGCGGCGAGATCGTCAAGCTCATGGGCACCAGCGCGTACTACGCGCCGGCGTCGGGCGTCATTCAGATGGTCGAGGCCATCGTGAAGGACAAGAAGCGGATCATTCCGACGGCGGCCTACTGCGAAAAGGAGTACGGCGTGGCCCCGGACGGCGGCGGCAAGGGCTACTTCGTCGGCGTGCCGGCCTTGCTCGGGTCGAAGGGCGTCGAGAAGGTGATCGATCTTCCGCTCGAAGCGGGCGAGAAGAAACTTATGGACGAATCGATCAGCCATGTGAAGGACCTGGTCGGCGTGGTGCAGAAGCTCTTCCCTGACTTGAAGTAGGCCCAAAGAGCCGATCGCGCGAGCGATTCGAGTCTCCACGGCGTGCGTCAGCCTCACCCCGGCCCTCTCCTTTAAGGGAGAGGGAAATTAAAGAGGCGTGGCATGGCCGCAGCCGTTGGCGGCCATGTCGAATGTGCGCGGCTGCCCATCGACTTCAACCTGACTAACATTCTGCCAAGTTGCCACGCAGGGCAAGCGCGTTCGAAATGAACCGGGACCTGATCGCCGAGTCTTGAGTGCGCGAACATGGCAAACTACGACGTGAATAACGATCTGGGTCTGACTGGCGGCATGAATGGCGCGTTCATTGCGCGTCTGGCCGATGCCTACGCCGCCGATCCAGCATCAGTGGGGGAGTCGTGGCGCGCCTTTTTTGATGGCAATGGCAGGCAGGCTCCCGCTGCGCCGAGGCCCGATGTCCGACACGGCGTCGGTCGCCGCGCGGCTGACAAGAGCAGAAGCGATACGGCCGGCGTCGCGCTGTTGCAGGATCGCGTCGATCAACTGGTGCGATCGTACCGAGCGCGCGGACATCGAATTGCGAAGATTGACCCGCTCGGGCTGCCGCGTCCGGCACAGCCGGAGTTGGCCTACGATTACTTCGGACTTACAGAGGCCGATCTCGATCGCGAAGTATCCAGCCGCACCGTCGGCGGGCCGGACATTCAGACCCTGCGCGACGTGCTGGCGCGGTTGCAGGAGACTTATTGCCGCTCGATCGGCGTTCAGTTCATGCACATCGACGACCTGGGCATGCGCATGTGGCTGCAGGACCGCATGGAGAGCACGGCCAACCACATCGATCTCTCCCGCGAACAACAGGTTCGCATCCTCGCGCGGCTGATTCACGCGTCGATCTTCGAGCGGCTGCTACAGAAGAAGTATGTGGGGGCCAAGACGTTTTCGCTCGAAGGATCCGAGAGTCTCATTCCATTGCTTGACATGGCCATCGAGCATGCCGGGGGGCAGGGCATTCGCGAGATCGTGATCGGCATGGCCCATCGCGGACGGCTCAACGTGCTGGCCAACATCATGAACAAGCCCGCCGCTGATTTGTTCCGCGAGTTCGACGATTCCGATCCCGAGGCCCGGCAGGGATCCGGCGATGTGAAATATCACCTGGGCCACAGCACCGACTGGCAGACGGCGGGCGGTCAAAACATACACTTGTCGCTATGCTTCAATCCCAGCCACCTTGAGTTCATCAACACGGTTGCCCTCGGACGGATGCGGGCCAAGCAGGATCGCGCCGGCGACGTCGATCGCGAGACCGGCCTGGTGCTGCTGATCCACGGCGACGCCGCGTTTGCCGGTGAGGGCATCGTGCAGGAGACGCTCAACTTGAGCGAATTGCCGGGCTATCGCGTCGGCGGCACCCTGCACGTCATTGTGAACAATCAGATCGGCTTCACCACCTCGCCGGGCGAAGGGCGTTCGTGCATTTATGCGACGGATGTCGCGAAGATGCTGCAGATCCCGATCTTCCACGTCAATGGCGAAGATCCCGAGGCCGTGGCTCAGGCGGTGACGCTGGCCATGGATTACCGCCGCGAGTTCAAGCGCGACGTGATCATCGACATGTATGGGTTCCGCAAGCTCGGGCACAACGAAGTGGACGAACCCTCGTTCACCCAACCGCTGATGTACGAGGCCATTCGCAATCGCAAGAGCGTGAAGGAGCATTATCTCGAATGCCTGCTGCGCATGGGGCAGATCACGCGGCAGACGGCCGACGATATTGCCGCTGCCTATCACGACGAAATGGAGAAGGGTCTTTCAATTGCGCGGAGCGAGGCTTACAAGCCGCCGGATGCGCGGTTCACCGGCATCTGGTCGAGCTACCACGGCGGCCCGGCGCGCGATGCGGACGACGTGGACACAGGCGTCGCGGTTGATCGATTGTCAGCTCTGCTGAGGCGTATGTCCGCGGTGCCGGAGGGATTCCATCGCCATCCGCGGCTGAGTCGTTTCGTGGAGCATCGCGAGAAGATGGCGTCCGGCGAAGCGCCGCTCGATTGGGCTGCAGCCGAAGGGCTGGCCATCGCGAGTCTTGCGGTGCAGGGCATCCGCGTGCGGCTCACCGGTCAGGACAGCGGTCGCGGCACGTTCAGCCAGCGGCATGCAGTGTTTCACGATGTGCAGTCGGGCGAGCCTTATTTGCCATGGCGGCATTTGCAGTCCGATCAAGCCCCGGTCGAGGTGCGAAATAGCCCGCTTTCAGAGGCCGGCGTACTGGGCTTCGAGTACGGCTACAGCCTCGATTGCCCCGATGGCCTGGTCATGTGGGAGGCGCAGTTCGGCGATTTTGTGAATGCGGCCCAGGTCATCATCGATCAGTTCATCGTCAGCAGTGAAGACAAGCGGCGCCGATTGAGCGGACTGGTGTTGCTCCTGCCGCACGGGTTCGAAGGTCAGGGGCCCGAGCACTCCAGCGCCTACATTGAGCGCTTTCTCACGCAATGCGCCGAAGACAACGTGCAGGTGGCGCATCCATCGACGCCGGCGCAGATGTTCCACCTGCTTCGCCGACAGGCCTTGCGCAAATGGCGCAAGCCGCTCGTCGTGTTTACACCGAAGAGTCTGTTGCGCCATCCGGCTGCCGTGTCATCGCTTGCCGAGCTGGCCGCGGGCCGATACCAGAACATCATTCCCGATTCTGAGGTTTCGCCCGCCAGAGTCAGTCGCGTGCTGATGTGCGCGGGCAAGGTGTATTACGAACTCCTCGCGCGGCGCGAGGAGAACGGCCGCCGCGACGTGGCGATTGTTCGCGTCGAACAGTATTACCCCTTCGATGATGCCGCGCTGGCCGCCGCCCTCGCTGCATACAGACCTGGAACGCCGGTGATCTGGGTCCAGGAGGAGCCTGCCAACATGGGGGCGTGGCGGTTTCTGCATTCGCGCTGGTGTGATCGCATGCTCGGCAAGTTTCCATTTGAAGGGCGATATCGCCCCGAATCCGCCAGTCCTGCCACGGGATCCTCCTCAACTCACAAGCGCGAGCAGGAAACGCTGGTCAATTCAGCCTTCGAATAGCCGCATTCATCAATTTCGACACTGTGCAGGAATTCGCCTGTGTGCGAATCAGCACAGTCCGCGCGGTTAAACAATTTGTCATGACCAATTCAGTTCTCGGACAGAAGGGCGCAGTATTGTCTGAGTACGGCCCAGCCGATCGACCAGGCCTGCAACTCCCAAGCCGCACCGCGGAAACGGAGGGGTCGTGTTCCGCACCACGATTCTCTCCGTTTCCTTCTTTTTCTTACCCGGCCCATCGCTTTCGATGCGATGGGCTTTTTTTTTATCCTCGAATTGACCTGTATTTCGTATGAATGCGATGTGATCCGCATTTTGGCGCATTTTCAGTCCGCGCGGCTCCAATTAGTCGGGACGTATTCAGGGAGGCGCGACCATGAAGCTCAACAACGCATCGGATTACATCGAAAGCTGGAGCCGGCTGGCAGGCCGGCGGGGCGGCGATTTCATCATTCATCGCATCGATGGCGATCTCGTCTCCGTTGTCCTGGGCGACGTGTGCGGACACGGTGACGAGGCGGCTGATACGGCGGATAGCATTCGCGCCATGATCTCGCGCGGGCTACGCGGCTGGGTGAGTGAGGAGACGCTCCGAGGCTGGCATCGCGAGGTGTTTGATCGATATGGCGACGACCATCTTTACGCCTGTATC
>CAYXEY010000156.1:0-9875 GCA_964464105.1 uncultured Planctomycetaceae bacterium | reverse complement strand
CCGCCCGCGCCCCGGCGTGGCACCCTGGCGGTGGCGCCGCCGAAGGGAACGCCCGCCAGCGCGCATTTCCACGTCATCCACGCCGCCAAAGCCCGCACCTCATCCAGATTGACATCGGGGTGATAGCGCAAGCCGCCCTTGAACGGGCCGAGCGTGTCGTTGTGCTGGACACGATAACCGGTGAAGACCTCAACTTCGCCGTTATCGAGTTTGACTGGAAAATTGACGACAATCTCATTCTTGGTCCGCGAGAGGATCTTTCGAAGGCTGCGATCGAGGGAGATGAGATCGGCCGCCGTGTTGAACTGATGCATCACGTTGTCATAGAGGCCGCGCGGGCCGCGCGCTTTAAACGATTCACTCCCTTGCGCGGGGTGTACGGATTGCCCGCCGGCGGCGGGATGAGGCGCGATGGCTGGAACCGTGGTCAACATAGGTGTATCTCCTGTGGTTGCTCTAGCCGTTCCATCGTCGTTGAAAGGGTCAAGCGGCCAACCCGCGACCGCGACGGGGCTCAGGCATATTCTTCACAGCGCCAGACGCCGCTGCTGGGCCGTGGAAAGCTACAATGGTCGCGATGTAGGCAGCTCGCGCACAGGCCGCGGGCTACGGCGTGCTCGGCCGACTCATCGGCCGCTGCAATCGCCTCGACCAGCAGGCCCGGCATTTGCATTGCGGCGATCTCGGTGTATTCGTCCTTGGCCCATTCCGACCGTCCGTCGGCCTGCGTACTCGGCGCGACAGACGGCTGAATCTCCGTCGGGCTGCCCAAGCGCCCGGGAAGCTGGCAGAAACTCACCGCATCGCCATCCTCCGTCTCAACCATGCCGTCGAGGTACGGCCATATGGTCCGGACTTCGCGAGCTTTTGCGGGCTGGACACCGGTCGACGGGACAATGAGGCCGGGCAGGTTCAGCGCAGTGGTCCATTCGTATTCACCGCTTTCGATCAGCCCGGGCTGGCGCTGTTGCGGCGAGACCTCATTTTGAGCTTCCGGCATTTTTTCTTTGCGGCCTGTATCGCGCCTGCGAGTTCGATCGGCGATCGTCCGGGGATTCTGTTTGGTCATTGTTTTCATGGGGCACCTCGGTTTGGTTTTTCAGGGGCGACGCGTCAGCAATGTCGCTCACTGGCCGGGAAGAAGAGCAATTGGCGTGCCTCGCGCTGAAAAGCCAAAACAGGCCCAGGCGCGCTGCCACAGGCCATCTGGCTGAAGGCTGCGCGGGGTGTTTCGTACCGGTGGGGCGAATTGCCCCGCGCGCGGAGCCCGCCAATCGATCAAACGTCGAGGTTGTGGTTTTTCAGTTTTTCGCGAAGGGTTTTTCGATCGATGCCGAGAATACCGGCCGCGCGGGTCTTGTTTCCATCGACGCTCTGAAGGACGAGCCGGATGTGCTCGGCTTCGACTTCCGAAAGTGTGCGATGAAGCCCCGATCCGCGAAGGGCGGAGAAGCGCATGAGTTCGGGGAGATCGGTCACGTCGAGGGTATCGCCTTCTCCCATGACGACAAGCCGCTGAATCACATTCTGGAGTTCACGCACATTTCCCGGCCAGTGATAGCCGCGGAGTGCGGACAGCGCGCCATCGGAAATGCGCGGCACGGGCTTTTCGGCATCGGCGGCAAACCGGGCGGCGAAGTGATGAATCAGCAGCAGAATGTCATTGCCGCGCTCGCGAAGCGGCGGCACGCGAATGGGTATGACATTCAGGCGAAAGAAAAGATCTTCACGAAAGAGATTTCTGCGGACGAGATCCGCAAGGTCCTTGTTCGTTGCGGCAACGATGCGCATGTCTACTTTTTGGGGCCGGGTCGCGCCCACCATGAACACCTCTTTGTCATTCAAGGCGCGGAGGAGCTTGACCTGCATGGCCGGACTGGTCTCGCTGATTTCGTCCAGAAAGATGGTTCCTCCGTCAGCGGTCTGGAAAAAGCCCGCGCGGGTCTGGGCGGCCCCGGTGAACGCGCCCTTCAGGTGCCCGAACAGTTCGCTCTCCAGAAGCGTCTCGGGGATTCCGCCACAATTGACGGGAACGAAGGGCGCGGCCGATCGCGCACTGGAATAATGAATGTCGCGTGCCACCAGTTCCTTGCCGGTGCCGCTCTCGCCCGTGATCAGGACCGTGGCAAGGCTTTGCGCCGCTTTTCTGATCGCACGGCGCACGGCGGTCATCGCCTCGGATTCGCCGATCAATCCTGAAGGGGATGGGTACGCGTCGTCGGGCGCCTGTCTGCCGGCCCGGCGCATCCGCAAACCTTCCAGCGCCCGATGCACGGCATCGAGCAGTTCCGAATCGGTAAATGGCTTGGCAAGGTAGTCTTCGGCGCCGCCTTTGACGGCCTCGACCGCGCTCGCGATGGAGGGATGGCCCGTGATCATCAGGGTCTGCATATCACGGAAGTTTTCGCGGACGTGGTGGATCAGGTCGAGCCCGCTGGCGCGAGGCATTTTCAGGTCCGTGATGACCAGATCGATCGGCGTCTTCTCAAGCACATCGATCGCCTCAGACACACCGGGCACGGTGTACACCCGATAGCCGGCGGCGTCGAGGTTTCGTCGGATGATCTCCAGGGTCGGCGCTGAGTCGTCGACCACCAGAATGTTCGCCGTGGGCGCGGGTTGGGTCATGATGCGATCTTGGGGTTTGGGTCCGCTGAATCTGCGGCGGGGAGGCGGATCTCGAACCTCGATCCGCGGCCCGGGGCGCTTTCAACATGAATCGTCCCCCCATGTGCGGAGACAATCCCGAGCACGACGGAAAGCCCAAGCCCCGTGCCTTCACCGATGTCTTTGGTGGTAAAGAAGGGCGTGAACAGCCGACGCTGGGTCGCTTCGTCCATCCCGGTTCCCGTATCCTCAACAGCCAGGAAGACCGATTCGCCCGTTGCGCGGGTACGGATGGTCAGTGCGCCGCCGGCCGGCATGGCCTGAATGGCATTCACCGCCAGGTTGACGAGTACCTGCGTCATTTCCGATGGAACGCCGACGATGTTTGCGGGCCCATCTTCAAAATCAAGCCGCATGTCGATTCCACCGTGTCGGCACCTGGCCTCCAGGAAGTAGAGGTTTTCGCGGATCAGATTGCTCAGGTCAAGACGAATCCGCTGCGAGTTGCTCTGTCGGGAGAACAGCAGCAGCTTCTTGACGATTTCGCGTCCATGGAGAACCGCCTGAACAATCTGCTCGGCATCGCGGTGCGCGCCCTCAGGCAGCCCCGCCTGTTTCTGGAGGAGTTGAGCAAATCCCATGATGTTGCCCAGGGGTTCGTTCAGTTCGTGGGCGACTCCCGCCGCCAGTTGGCCAATGGTCGCGAGGCGGTCTGCGTGTCGAAGCTGCTCGGCCATTGAGGCCTTGGCGGCGACGGATTCGGCACGCTCGATCAGCATCGCGACCTCATGTGCGACGCTGTTCAATAAATCGCGCTCCTCGCGAAGGAAGGGGTTGCCCGCGAATTCCGGGTGTGCCTCGCGGTATGAAACTTCAAGTGTTCCGCGCGAACATCCGCCGGCGACAATCGGAACGGCCAGGCAGTGGATGCGCACGGCCGCGGCGTTCGTCGAAAAGACGCGACCATCAAGCGTCAAACTTGCATCGGCCATCGCCGGGAACTGCATGGCGTCCGGGAGGAGTTTGATGATCGCCCGCACCGAGGCCTCGAAAGAATCGCCATGCGTCTGTACGGCTTTGGCGACCCCATGAAGACAGGTTAACTCCTTGATGCGCTCCTGGAGTCGAAATTGAGCCCGGCGATTGAGAACCGCCCGCCCGATCGTTTCCGCGAGCTGCTCGTAGAGGAAGCAGTCCTGGCTGCGAATCTGGCCGGATCGCGGGGACGACAGAACGATGAGGCCTCCTTGGGACGCGCCACCTTCCAACGGGAGAAGCAGTATGGCGGCGTCTTTGTCGGGCTCGAAGAGGTTTGCGAGCGGTTGCTGGGCATCAACCGCAACGCGCAATCGGCAGCGCGTCGCTTCGTCATACACATGGAAAGATCTTTGGGCGGTGGTCGATTTCCGCTCGCCATCGTGCAATCGCCCCATGAGCGCGCGAATCTGATCCTGCAGGTCGTGGCTTTCGGATTCGCCTATGTCGTCCGTGTCCGACCATCGAATGGGGTCGATCCGGGCTTGCGACGGATGACCGGCGCTCATGGTCCAGCTGTAGTTAAAATCGACATCGGTCATCAAAATGCGAATGAGGGCACAGCCGGAGAACTCCAGGAGCGCTTCGGACAACTCCCGCAGAAATTCCATGCGCGCGCTGCCTTGTGTTCCGAGGTGAGCGATGCGGCGCGCAAGTGCCCAATACTCCTCGGGATGCCTGGAGTCGAAGGCGGGAGATTCGCTTGATGGGCCGCTCATTTGGATTTCATCTTACCGAGTGACCGGGCCGCCGAGACCGGAGGCGAGAATCGCATGCGTGGAACTTGCGTGGAATGAGCAGGCGATTGGGTTGCGGCGTGGCTGAAGGGAAGTTTGCCCGGGATTGAGCAGAGGACCATTTGATCAGGTGACCGCAGGTGGAGTTCTCGTTGCGACCAAGCGCCGCTCCCGGGAGGCGGTCGTCTTCAACTGCTCGCCTGTTCAACTGCTCCTTTCGCCGAAGGCGAATCGGAGAGGGGGGGATTCGAACCCCCGGTACAGGTATTAGCCCGTACAGCGGTTTAGCAAACCGCCGCTTTAAGCCACTCAGCCACCTCTCCCGCGGCGAGCAACCCCGACGCAACCGTACTGGCGGAGTTCGCCAAATGGCTGCGTGTGCCGGCTGGAGCACTGATGGGGTTCGCCGGTGGAAATACTAGCAATTCCAGCGGCAGGCGGCAAGGCTTCCCGCGAGCCGATGGGCCTCACTTCATCGCCTGCCGAATGCGATTCGCCGGGTTATTTGTCGTATGTGTGGAATCCGCGGCCGGATTTGCGGCCCAGGTAGCCCGCGTCGACCAGTTTCCGCAGCAGCGGGCAGGGGCGGAACTTGGGATCGCCCAGGTCGCGGTGCAGCACTTCGAGAATATTCAGACATACGTCAACGCCGATGAAGTCGGCCAGCGTGAGTGGCCCCATGGGGAAGTTGCAGCCCTGCTTCATGATCTCGTCGATGGTTGCGGCGTCAGCCACATTTTCCATCAAGGCGAAGGCGGCTTCGTTGATCAGCGGCATGAGTACGCGGTTGCTGACGAAACCCGGCATGTCGTTGCAGCGCAGCGGGTTCTTGCCGAAGCGGCGGGCGAGGGCGTCGATGGCTTCAACCGTGTCGTTCGAAGTCTGGTGTCCGCGAATGACTTCGACCAGGGTCATCAGCGGCACGGGGTTGAAGAAGTGCATGCCGATGAGGCGGTCGGGCCGGTCGGTCGCCGCCGCCAGTTTGGTGATGCTGATGCTGCTGGTGTTGCTGGCGAGGATGGCATCGGGCCGCAGACGCGACTGCACCTGTTTGTAAAGATTGGTCTTGGCGTCGAAGTTCTCGAAGATGGCTTCGATGACGATGTCGCATTTGGCGAGATCGATCGCGTCGAGTGAGGACTGCATCTTGAGGTTGTTCTTGGCTGATGCAGCGGCGTCGGCGGTGAGCTTGCCCTTCTCGGCGAGCTTGGCGAGGCTCTTTTCGATGCTCGCCTGGGCCTTGGGTAATTGCGAGGCGTTGGCGTCGAAAACGTGCGTCGTGAGGCCGGCTGTGGCCGCGACCTGCGCGATGCCCTGGCCCATGGTTCCCGAACCGATGACTACTGCGGTGTTAATCGGCATGTTTGGGTGCTCCTGATGTCGACGGCGATTGTAATCGACGACGAATGACGCGACAGCCACAATAGATGTGTGCCGCTGGCCTGTGAGCACTGTGAACGTGAATGTGCACACCGGGCGCGAGCACTGTCCACAGAGCAGTGGCGTACTGGTGAACGAATACTCGAGTAACTCCAAATGGGGTTACGGCCGCTCGATCACCATCGCGACGGCATTGCCGCCACCGAGGCACAGGCTCGCGACGCCGCGCTTGAGATTCATCACCTCGAGCGCGTTGATCAGTGTGACGAGCACGCGGGTGCCGCTGCAGCCGATCGGGTGACCCAGGGCGATGGCGCCGCCGAGCACGTTTACGCGATCGCGCGGGATCTCGAGCTGGCGGATGCAGGCCAGCATCTGCGATGAGAAGGCTTCGTTAATCTCAAAGAGATCGATGTCCTTCATCTTCAGGCCGGAGCGCTCAACAGCGGATCGCACCGCGCCGACCGGGGCGATGAATAACTCCTTGGGCGGCACACCGAAGGTCGTGTGTGCAAGGATTCGCGCTCGAACCGGCCAGCCGCGCTTCGCGGCCTCGTCTTCGCTCGTGCCGAGGATCATCGCCGCGCCGTCGGTGAGTTGCGAAGCGTTGCCGGCGGTGACAGTACCTTCCTTGTCGAATGCGGGCTTGAGTTTGCCCAGGTCGGCCATGGAGACACCCGCGCGAATAGTCTCATCTTCGCGCAAGACGACCGTCTCTTTCTTGCCCGGCACCTCGATGGGCACCACGGTTCGCTTGAAGTGCCCCGCCTTCTGGGCCTTGTCGGCGAGGTGGTGGCTCTCCATGGCGAACTTGTCCTGGTCTTCGCGGCTGATGTTGTACTTCTTGGCGGTGTATTCGGCCGCGTTGCCCATCGGCCAGCCTTCGAAGGGACAGGTCAGGCCGTCGGCCTGCATGCCGTCTTCCATGGCAATCGCGCCGAATTTGATGGCGCCGGTGCGCGTGCCGCGCACGTAGTACGGCGCATTCGACATGCTCTCGATGCCGCCGGTGAGAATAATGCTGGCTTCGCCGAGGCGGATGTTGTTGTCGGCATTCATGGCGGCGCGAAGGCCGGAGCCGCAGACCTGATTGACCGTGACGGCTGTGATGGTGTGAGGAAGGCCGGCCTTGAGGGCGACCTGCCGCGCGGGGTTCTGTCCGCAGCCGGCCTGAAGCACCTGTCCGATCAATGCCCAGTCGACGTCGTCAATCGGGCATCCGACCTGGGCAATCATCTGCCGGGCGACCTGCGCGCCGATGTCAGTGGCGGACAGCGGACTTAGGGTGCCGAGAAACCGGCCCATGGGACTGCGATTGGCTCCGACAATGACGCTTCGGGTCATGGCCTGCTCACTCCTGTTTGGGGCGCGATCCAGAGGCGGGCGTCGGCCCGCTTGGCGCGGATGCACCATTGTAGTGCAAACGCAAAAGATCACGCCAGTATCCGTAAGCATCGGATATTGCCGCATTAAGGGCGAGCGTTTTCGGACTAGGCGAGCCGATGGGTGTCAGTTTTTTGCGATTGCGGAAATGTCATCCCGGCGAAGGGGCCGGGGGTGGCAGGGATGTTTGGCCGATCACGATCCGCCGGGCTTCCAGCCAGACCACATTGCCGGCGGAAAAGGTGCGGACGATTTCGCCCCAGGGGCACTCGGGTCGGCCGCGGCTGGGCGGTCGGCACAATATGAGGACCCGCGAGCCGGGCGCGTGGGTGGCCAGCAGGCCGGGCAGGTCAATCAGTTCCCACGGCTCGGGTTGGCGCTTGGGCATAAAGTGCCATTTGTCGATTTGCAGGGTCTGGTAGTAGCCCGAGCTCCAGGGGATGTCGACGCGCGTCGCCTGATGAAGCGAATGCGGATCGAAGCGGGTGGCGACGAGCATGACCGCCTGCGGCTGATTGGCGCGGGGGGTGACGTAGATGGCATCCCATTCATTCGGCGATTGCGCAGCCCATTCGAAGGCCTCGAACAGCTCGGCATTGTTGTGGTGCGCTAGCATCGCGGGAAGTTCGGTGGCGTAGAAGCGCGCCGTGATGCTTGTGTGAATCACGACGCCGGCCAACAGTGCGGACGAAAGCACGCTTCCCCACGGAAGCGATCGCAGCCAATTCGCGCCGACGGCCGCAACGATTGGCAGGATGGGAAGGCCGCAGATGGCACGGAGTGGATTCGGCGCCGGACCGACGGCCATTGCCGCGGGGATAGGATAAAGCACGAGCCACACCAGCAGGAGCCGATGAAATCGATCGCGTCGGCAGGTTCGCAGCAGAAATACGATGCCCGCGAGAAAGAGCACGACCTCAGGCAGGGTCATCCACGAGTGACCCGGCGCGGTGACACCCGGGTCCACTTCGGCATTCCAGCCCAGCGCAATCGGGTTGAAATACCACGTGTATTGCCGCGCGGCGGTTGAGATTCGGCGGCCCCAGTTGAAATCGTCGGGGTTCGGATCGTGCGGCGATCGCAAGGTCTTGTCGGAAAAGACGGATGTAAATTGGACGCGTCCGAGCAGGCGCTCGGGGTTTCGCCAGAGGCTGTAGGTGATCGGAATGGTGCCGATGAACAAGCCGATGATGAGGCAGACGAAGCGCCGCCGCACGACCGAATTTCGCCAGCCAGCCCACGCACGAAAAGGGACGACCAGGAGGAACAGCCCGATGAGCATGAGCGGCACGACGAGTCGCGGGGCGTGATAGACCCACGCGCCGATGCCAAGGAGCAGTCCGGCGGCGAGGGCGGTGAGCGGATTCGCGGGCGTATTGCGATTCGGCTCGCGCAAGAATCCCGCGCGAGTGAAGAAATAGAGACCGATGGCGAGAAAGAAAGGGGCGATGTTGGCTTCTGGCGCCCAGCGGGACATTCGGACATGCCATGGATTCACAGCCACGAGGAATGCGGCGATGAGCGCCCAGGTCGCGTTTCGTTCGCGGTATAGCCACAGGTATACAATCAACACCGTGGCGATGCCGGACAGGGCGATTGCGAGACGGATGCCCAGGGGGCTCGGTCCGAGCAAACCGGTAAAGGGGGCGGCGATGTAGGCCGACGCGGCGGCGGGGTAATCACCCGGCCCGAAGCTGCGCACCAGGAACGGCCAAGACTCGCCGAATTGATCGCGCCCCGTCTCCCAGAGCGACCAGGCGTCGTATCCGCGCGAGGCCTCGTCGGAGTTCATCGGCGGCGGGATCTGGTCGAGGCGATAGAGCCGCAGGATGGCGGCCACGAGCAGGATGGCCGCGAGGAGACCGCGGCGCAGCGATGGCGACATCGTGTCGATTTTCGGCGCGGCGGCGGATGCGGGCAGTTCGGTCGGGGGCATGCCGGATGCGTGGCTCCAGTCGGAGGGCGCATTCTACGGGGTTGGTGCGGAGGTCGTCAGAGGAACCTGAATTCTCGACTGGTCCGATCGAGAGAGGATGGTTTGAAGTTGGAGCGCGGCCTCCTGGTCGCCGGGCGAAAGCTCGAGATATTTGCGGAGCATTTGTTCGGCCTCCGCATTTCGGCCGAGCTGTTCCAGGATCGACACGGAGCTTAATACGGCTGCACGATGGCGCGGGTTTGTTTTCAGAGCTTGCTCAAAGTAAGCGAGGGCCTCTTCGAGCCGGCCGGCGCGGCGGCAGTTGCGAGCCAGGGCGGTTGCGGCGGGGACGTAATCGCTGCGAACGGCAAGGATACCGCGATAATGTTCCGCCGCGGCTTCAGGCTGATTGAGGTCGTCGAGCGTGAGGCCGAGGTGGTAGCGGGCGCGGAGATCGTCGGGCTGTTGGGCGACAGCGCGTTGCAGCTCGGGCAGGGCGGCACTCCAGTCGCCGAAGGCACGATACGCCGCGCCGGCTTCACCTGCCAAGGCTGGATCATCGGGCCAGCGGCGGCGGGCCTCGGCGATGGTGGCGAGGGCTTCGCGCGGCCGACCGGTCTCGATGTATATTTTTGACAATTTGACGGGGATGCGCACGTCGTCGGGATAGAGTTCCATCGCGCGCTGTGCGACTTTGACGATGTCTCGGCGCATCGCGGCTTCGCGCCGACCGGATATCAGCAGCCATCCGAAGAAAAAGATCAACGCAAGGCGCAATGCCGCGTTGAGCCACCGCGATTTCCGTGTTGATTCCCAAA